>JBDUEA010000008.1:0-41534 GCA_040002695.1 Gemmatimonadota bacterium
AGGGCTCACTGCTCTTCTGGTCCATCGTGCTCGCCTTATTCGCGAGCCTGGCGCAGTGGCTGACTCCGTCCCGCCACAAGGCGCTGCTTCCGTATGTCGCGGGCGTGACCTCGACGGTGGTGGTCTTCTTCGTCAGCGTGATGGTCTTCGTCTCCAATCCGTTCGAGCGGCTGCCGTACACGCCCGCGGATGGCCGGGGACTCAATCCGCAGCTGCAGAATATCGGGATGGTCATCCATCCTCCGATGCTCTATCTCGGCTACATCAGCATCTGTATTCCGTTCGCCTTTGCGATTGCGGCACTGCTCTCCAAGAAGCTGGATACCGGCTGGATCCACGCAATCAGAAAATGGACGCTGGTCTCCTGGCTGTTCCTCTCGATCGGCATCACCCTCGGCATGTGGTGGGCATACGTCGAACTGGGCTGGGGCGGCTACTGGGCATGGGACCCAGTGGAGAATGCGAGCCTGCTTCCCTGGCTCACGATGACCGCGTTTCTGCACTCGGTCATGATCCAGGAAAAGCGCGGCATGCTCAAGCGGTGGAATCTCGGGCTGGTGATCGGATCCTTCCTCCTCAGCATCTTTGGCACGTTCATCACCCGATCGGGCGTCATCGCGAGTGTGCACAGCTTCACCCAGTCGAACGTCGGCTATTTCTTCCTCGGCTTCCTGCTCGCCGCGGCGATTCTCTCCTACACCCTGCTGTATACCCGGTGGCCCCTGCTCGAGGCGGATGTCACGCTCGAGTCCATGGTGAGCCGGGAGGCGGCGTTCCTGTTCAACAACCTGCTGCTCGTCGGCATCGCGTTCTCCGTATTGTGGGGAACGCTCTTTCCCATTCTTTCCGAGGCCGTCCGCGGCACCAAGATCACTGTCGGCCCGCCCTTCTTCAACAAGGTGAATGTGCCGCTCGGCCTGCTGCTGCTGGCACTGACGGGTATCGGGCCGCTCATCGCGTGGCGCAAGGCCTCCACTGCGAATCTCAAGCGTCAGTTCGTAGCACCGCTTGGACTTGGCGTCGTGACTCTTGCGGCGCTCCTGCTCGCCGGAATGCGGGACTTCTACGTTCTGATGGCGCTGGGACTCGCCGCGTTTGTGGCCGGGACCGTCACCCAGGAATTCTTTCGCGGCGTGCGCGCCCGGCAGCGGATTCATGGCGAATCCGTACCGCGTGCGCTGCAGCGGCTGGTCGCGCGCAACCGGCGCAGGTATGGCGGCTACATCGTGCACGTCGGCATCCTGATCTACTTCGTCGCGTTCACCGGCATGGCATTCCGTGTCGACCAGGAAGCCACGCTCAAGCCGGGTCAGTCAGTCGAGGTGCGGAGTCCATTTGGCCATACCTATCGATTCACGCACGTGGGCATTTCCCAGTACGAGAACCTGAACCGGGTGGTGACCGCCGCCAGCGTGCAGGTCGAGAAGAATGGCAAGCGCGCGGGGATCATGACCTCGGAGAAGCGGCAGCACGTGGACAGCTTCGGTCGTCCGACATTCGAGCCTTCCACTGAAGTCGGTATCCGCAGCAATCTGCAGGAAGACGTTTATATCGTATTCGCCGGCGCTGTCAACAACACAGAAGAGGCCGTCTACCGCTTCACGATCAACCCGCTGGTCTGGTGGGTGTGGTACGGCGGATTCGTTCTGGTCGCGGGCGGCCTGCTCGTCATGTGGCCCGGCGGCCCGGTCAACACCATGCCGCGGAGAGCGCAGGCAGGGTATGGAGTTCAGCTCGTGGAAACGACAACCAAATGAAGATCACCACCACTATCGTCGGGCGACGGGGCTTCTTCCTTGGCGCGGCGAGCCTCCTCACCGCCGCCGCGCTGGCCGCCCAGCAGGCGGAGCCCACACGGGCCGAGCCACTGGCAGGCCAGGGGCCGAATGGCAGCCTGCGCGATCCGTACGCTGCGGGCCGGCCTGTAGACCCATCCACCGCGCAGGACAACGACGAGAACATCAAGGCCATCGAACACCGGATCAAGTGCCCCTGTCCCTGTGGCCTCGACGTCTATACCTGTCGCACGACCGACTTCGTCTGCACCTACTCTCCGGCGGCACATCGCGAAGTGCTGGCACTCCTGGACCAGGGCAAGACGGCGAAGGAAGTCGAAGACGCCTTCGTGGCGAAGTACGGTGAACGGGCGCTGATGGCACCAGTACCGCACGGCTTCAATCTCGCGGGCTATCTGTTGCCGGGGACAGCGATTCTCGGAGCGGGCGCGATCATGGCCATGCTGCTCAGGCGCCGCGCCGCCGTCGCTGCGGAAATGCCGGCGGCAATGGCCAGCGGACCGGCGGCTCCGGCGGCAACGTCCGCGGAGCTCGAACGGCTCCGGCGAGCCCTCGACGACTCGGAGCGCTGATGTACTGGGAAGCAGTGGTTGCCGCCCTGGTCGGTATCGCGGCAGTGGTCCTGATCCTTGAGCCTATGCTCCGCGCGCAAAGGGTTTCGACGGAAGTTATTGACCTGGATGAGGAAGAGGAGACGCCGGCTTCGCTCGCGGTCGGAGCTCTCAAGGAGATCGAATTCGACAAGGCGACTGGCAAGCTCTCCGACTCGGACTACCAGCTGCTCCACGACAAGTACACGGTCATCGCGCTTGCGGCGCTCCGCTCCGAGCCGGAAATATTGCAGCCGGCGGCCGATCCCATCGAGGCGATGGTCGCTGACCGGGTCCGTCACATCAAGTCCGGTCGCGGCCACGAGACGGACGCTGCCATGTGCCCGACCTGCGGCCCGCGTCCGGAGCCGGATGCGGTGTTCTGTTCCAACTGCGGCGGTACGATCGCCAGGGCCGGCTCATGCGGAAACTGCGGCTGCGCGCTGGTGCCGGACGGGGCGTTCTGCGAAGGGTGCGGGAATCGCGTAGCGGCATGAATGGGGCGGTGAGCAGTAAGGGGTGAGCGGTGAGCAGGAGGCCCGGATTGGTGGCGGTGATCACTCCGGCTCTGTCATCCCGAAGGCAGTCCTATGGCCGAGGGATCGGACCGCCATCGGGATGCCACGAATGCGCAGGACCCGATCAATCCCGCGGTTCGAAGAGTAGTTTTGGCGCCAGTTCCGCTTCATCCTCCTAGTGCCTCGCAGCTTCCCAACATCACATCCCGATCTCAGCGTTAAGTGTCGTTCCTGGCCGCCGACTCGAGCGGCGCCTTCCTGGGCTATCCGCGAAAGAGTCGTCGCACGGTTTCTTCGACTCCTGGCATCACGGCCGGTACCTGAGTGCCAGGCCCAGCGATACTGTCCGCAGCGTCCGAGGACTCGCATTCGAGCCCAGGTCGGTCGTTGAGAAGGGGCTGCCTTCCCATCCCAGACTCGCGCGATTTTCCAGTTCGACTCGTCCCACCGGAAATGCCAACCGCACTTGTGCCTCGAAGCCGAGTACCGTCCTCGCCCGTAGGCCATTTCCCGTCCAGTGATCGAGCAGCGGTGCCGCTGCCAGGCCGAATCGCGAGCGTCGGTTGCTGACGAGCCATCGGGTCAGGGCGCCCACCAGGCGGTAACGATTGATCGGGAGCGTTCGGTCGACGAGCGCTGATATGGCATCAGATGCCTGAACCGGTTCCCTGGCGAATCCCGTCCCGATGGACGCCATCCACCCACGGCGATTCCAGTCCGCGCCAATTTCGAAGGTGAGGCCATTCGCCGGGCGAATCTCGGTCCCGGTCGCGGGGGTCATTGCGCCACCCGCAAAGTTGAGATGGGAGACACTCACGGAGACGCCCAAACCCTCGCGAACGCGCTGCCCGTTGGCCGCCACCGGCAGGAGCAGCATCGTCGCCAGGGCAGCGAGGGTTGAGATGCGCATCGAATTTCTCCTGAAGATTGGTCGCGCCGAGCGCGTCTGAGATCAATGCGAGAGGCCATATCGGGCGCCGATGCCCAGAGAAAAAGCGCGAAGGCCCTGTGCACTACTGGTGAGCGGCAGCTCGTCCTGGTGAAATGGGCTGGAAGTCATCCCGAATGAGAGACGGTTGACCAGTTCGAACCGGCCAAGGGGCAGCCGGAGATCCAGCGCGGCCTCGACGCCCGGAGCAACGCGCCCGCTCAAACCGGTCATGCTCCAGTAATCGAAGGTCGGTGCGACGGAGGCCACGAGCTCTCCGGCACCGAGCGCCGCGACCCGGTGCCCCAGGGCGAGGGATGCACGGTACCGGTTAGCCGAGCTCGTCCGGTCCACGATACGAAGGGCAGGAGATTCGGCGCTGAGGTTTCCGCGCGAGAGCCCGGCGGCGACTGACACCTCCCAGGCTCCGCTTCGCCGGGAAATGGCCGCATCCAGACTGAGCCGGCTCTGCGGCTGCAAGTGCGCGGTGGTCCCCGGAATGGCGAGCGTATCACTGGCGGCACCACTGAATCGAACGTGTAGAGCAGCGAGGGACAGGTGCCAGCCCTCACGCGCCTGCTGCGCGGCACAGAGGCGCGGTGCAAGGAAAAGGAGCGTCAGTATCAGTCTGGCGTTCGATATCATGTTTCCGCCTCAGTGAAAAGGAAGAGAGAGGTGGATGGGAGCCGAGGCTCCCACCCGGTTGAATGCCGACTTTACACTATCTCATTTCGAGTTCGAGCCAGCCCGTGGTGGTGTTGTTCTCTCCCCGCACAATCCAGTTCGCCCCGGGATGGTACTGCCCGACTACGGCATCTTCGACGGCATTGCCGATGAGATCATCCTGCGTCGTGATGACCGACCACGCCGACCTGAAGAGATTGAGCAGCGCCGGCGCCCGTTTCCAGTAGCGCTGCAATCCGCTGACGGAGTCACGGCCTGCGGTAAACGTTCCGTAGGCTGTCTTCAGGTCATTGAACAGCTTGGCCACGCGGTCATCGTCCATTTTGATCTGGCAGGCACCGTCATCATCCTCCAGTGCAAACACCCGCACACTCTGTCCCGGATGCTGAGCGTGGTACTGGTCCAGTTGCGCCTGACTGAACAGCAGCACGCTTCCGCTCCAGTCGAGGCTGTTCTGGTCGAAGGAGTACGGGCCACCGGCCTTTTCTCCGGCACACTGGTAGTCGGTCAGGGAATCGGAAGTGCCGGCCTGGCCAAGGATGTGGATCTCATATTCGGGACTCCCCTTCAACCAACCCTCAAAAGTGTCGGTGAAATGGGCATAGGTCAGATAGAGACCGTGAACCGGACCGACGGACGGCGTGGCCCCTCCGCCCCCACCAGTACCGCACTGATCCACGGCGCAGGTGGTCCCAGCCGGTCCGGATTGCCGGTCGAAGTCGGTCTCCCGCGGGACGATGGCGATGACCGGCGTTTCCGGGGGCCTGTTGGGGTCCAGGAAGTGACGGCCGCCGTGCAGGTCAAAGGCGACGGGAATGTCCCGATCACCGACCGCCGTCGCCACGAGCACACGCTCATCGCCGTTCCAGGTTCGCCGCTGCGCCGGCACCGGCAGATACACTTCCAGTTCCATCGGGTCGGCGAGATCGGCGTCCACGGTCGCGGCGGTCTCCCCGCTGAAATGCGCCAGGTCTCCGATGCCTCGGCGGCTGTCCCCGGAGAGAAAACGTCCGAGGTGAATCTTATGCTCGGGAAAGGGAGAGGCATCGAGCGCCGTCCTGACGCGAGCACGAAATCCCGAGTCCGCGAGCGCTCGGGCGAAACGCCCCGCCAGGCGCTCCAGTCGTGCCGATTCCGGTGAAGGAGCCTGGCCGCTCCAGTCGACAGGCGCAGTCGTCCCCGTCGGCCCGGTCGGGGTGGAGGGAGTCCTGCCATCATCGCACGCGGAGATGCCGATGAGAGAAAATGCGAAGACGACGAGGGGCCATTTCGGATGAGACATGGGACGCTCCGGGCTTGGGGTTCGGCGCCCAATTGCGACGCCATTTTTGAAGGCCCGCCAAGCTAGGAGCGGTCTGAACTGACCTCGACATCGGAAATCCGCGCGGCGGAGCAGGAAAAAACGCCCGGCGACGGACGCGCGTTGACCACTCATCCATCACGTGACATACTCCGGCATGCCCGAACCACACTCGTCGGACGCCTCTTGGATCAGCTCGGATCTCCGTGACATGGATCTGGACGTGATCCACGGGTACCTCACCCGCTCGTTCTGGGCCGCCGGCATCTCGCGCGATCTGGTCGAGCGCTCGCTCCAGCATTCGCTCGGCTTCGGCATTTTCGAGGGGAAAGAGCAGGTGGGTTTCGCGCGGGTCATCAGCGATCAGGCAACCTTCGCCTACGTCTGCGATGTATTCGTGCTCGAATCCCACCAGGGGCGGGGACTCGCGCTGCTGCTGATGGAAGCGGTGAGGGCGCATCCAGCACTTCAGGGACTACGGCGGTGGCTGCTGTTCACGAAGGATGCCCACGGACTCTATCGCAAAGTAGGATTCACCGACACCAGCACACCGGAGCGGGTGATGGAGATTTTCACCCGGCATGGCATGAAACCATGACCGCGCTCGACGACCTCGAGCGTGCTGCGGCGCTGGTCTACTCCGCCATGTCTCCCACTCCGCAGATCCGGTGGCCGCTCCTCGCCGAGCGTACCGGCGCGGACGTGTGGGTGAAACACGAGAATCATTCGCCGGTCGGCGCGTTCAAGCTCCGCGGCGGCATTGTATACATGGAGATGTTACGGGAGACGCAGCCCGGGCTCGCCGGCGTGATCACGGCCACCCGCGGCAATCACGGACAGAGTATCGCGTTCGCCGCCGCGCGGTTCGGTCTCAGCGTCACCATCGTGGTTCCCCACGGCAACAGCCGGGAGAAGAATGCGGCGATGCGTGCCCTGGGCGCCCGACTGATCGAACAGGGCAACGATTTTCAATCCGCGGCGGAGCATGCCCGGACTCTGGCTTCGAGCGCGGGTCTGCACATGATCCCGTCCTTTGATCCCGCGCTGGTGCGAGGCGTAGCGACCTGCGGTCTCGAATTCCTCAGGGCAGTCACGAATCTTCACACGGTCTACGTCCCGATCGGCATGGGGTCGGGTGCCTGCGCCATGATCCAGGCCCGGGACGCGCTCGGCTCGGGCACACGGATCGTCGGTGTCGTCGCGGATCGGGCACCTGCCTATGCGCTCTCATTCGAGCGGAAGGAGCCGATCTCGACGCCGAGTGCGGATACCATGGCCGATGGGGTGGCGTGCCGGGTGCCGGATGCGCGAGCGCTCGATATCCTGCTAAGAGGTCTCGATCGTATCGTGCGGGTGACCGAAGATGAAATCGCCGCGGCCATGGTGAACTATTTCACCGACACCCACAATGTCGCGGAAGGCGCCGGCGCGCTGCCGCTCGCGGCGCTGCTCCGCGAGCGGCAGTCGATGAAGGGTCGGACGGTGGGGCTGGTGCTGACGGGAGGGAATGTGGACCGGGAGATCTTTGCGCGGATCTTGCAGCCGCCAGCATCGGACGCCTGAACCGCGAATAGAGCCACGGTTCAGGCGCGCGGTTGGTTACTCAGCGTATGTCAGGCTCACTCCAAGCATGATCACGTTGGTCTTGACGTTCTTGGCCCAGGTCGCGTTGGAGATGAGCGTGCCGCCCTGATTCGGGAGCGGGCCACCGCTTCCCTTGACCTTGGTGAGGTTCCCCTGCTTGCCCAGCTGCATGCTGAGCGACGGAGTGAGAAAGAGGTTGTGACCGATGCGATAGTCGTATCCGGCTCCCAGGAGCAGCCCGATTCCCACGCTCTTGAATGTCGAGCCGTTCCGCACCTGGTAGATCGAAGGTCCGAGTCCTCCCTTGAAGTACAGCCCGGAGCGAATCTGCGGATAGTAGTATCCGGTCAGCGATCCGTTCGCGATAATGGTTCGCTCTCCGTCCACGTTCGCGTACCAGGTGTCGACCTCGGCGCCGATGAGCAGATGCCTGGAGACGGTGCCGCCCGCCCGGATCCAGAAACTCGGACTGATTTCGTGGCTCAGAGTCGCGCACCCGGTGCAGGAGACATGCGCCGCTCCCAGCCCGCCACCGCCTGCGATGAATGCGCCGGTGTGAAGGCCTTCGGTATCCCAGATGCCGGTCGCATGGGCCTGTGCGGCCAGCGACCCACCGGCGAGCGGTAGCGCGGTAAGCGCGGCGAGGGTGGAGAGCCAGCGCAGGGAACGCATCATATCGCCTCCGGTCGAAAGGTCACCGCGCCTGGTGGCGCTGATGGATGGCCGCGCTCGCAGCAGCGGCGACGGCTGTATCGAGATCCGCGCGTGAGATATCCAGGTGGGTGACTGCCCGGACGATCGAACCGCGAACCGTGCTGAAGCGAACGCCATGCTCGGCCAGCGCTCGTGCCACGAACTGCTCCGCATCGAGGCCGGTTCCCGCCACGTCGAAAATGACGATGTTCGTTTCGACCAGCGCGGGATTGAGTTGGATCCCCGGAATGGCCGCGAGCCCTTCCGCAAGAATCCGGGCGTGTGTGTGGTCCTCCACGAGCCGGCTGACATGATGCCGTAAAGCATATATCCCCGCCGCCGCGATGATTCCGGCCTGCCGCATCGCGCCACCGAAGCGCTGCTTGAATACCCACGCCTCCTCGATGAACGCTCTGCTTCCAGCCAGCACCGCCCCCACGGGAGCGCCCAGCCCCTTGGTGAGGTCGAGCCAGCACGAATCGCACGAGGCGGTCAGGGTCGCCGCCGGCGTTTCGAGCGCGGTGGCGGCGTTGAGCAGCCGGGCGCCGTCCATATGGAGCCTTAGATCGTGCTCACGGGCTACGGCGGCGAGCGTTTCGATCTGCTCGACCTTCCAGCAGACACCGCCGGTCATGTTCGCGGTCTGTTCGATGGAAATGACTCGGGTACGCGGATAGTAGTGCTTGAGCGGGCGGATCGCACTCCGGGCCTGGTCCGCGGAAAAGATGCCGCGATCTCCTTGCAAGGGGTAGACCATGGCGCCCGTGATGGCTGCCGGGCCGCCCGATTCATAGTGAATGGGGTGGGCGCTCTGATCCATGATGATTTCGTCGCCGGGGCGGCACCAGACGGAATAGGCGATCTGGTTGCACATCGTCCCCGAGGGCAGATAGAGTGCGGCCTCCTTGCCGAGCAGTGCTGCCGCCATCTCCTGCAATTCGTTGACCGTCGGATCTTCCCGTTCCTGTTCGTTGCCGACCTCCGCCTCGGCCATGAAGCGGCGCATGGCGGGCGTCGGCCGCGTGTTGGTATCGCTGTAGAGGTCGACCCGCAGGTTGGCCGCAACGACGGAAGGCGGTGTGCTCATCGGTAACGTGACCATTCAGGTGCGACTGGGACACATGAGGTCAGAGGGGCCCGGCCCACCGGCCAATCTGTCGTCGGGATCAGAATTCCATCGCTTCCATCCGCCGGAGCCCTAGGCGGAGCGGGATGATCGTGGCTGCCGCGCATATCGCGATGACCAGCGCGAAGGCGCCGATCATCGTCCGGGTCACCTGTACCGGCTTCCCGGAGAGCTGTGCGCGAAGGTAATCCATGACGGGCGCGGCCTCGATCAGGATGACGATCCCGAGCAGCAGGATGGCGCTCATCATGAAGATGAGCCCGCCGAAACTCGTGGGAATCTGCGCTGCATTTTCGGTATCGAACCTCGGATAGAGCGCACCGAAGCCCAGCGCCAGCGAACTGATCGCGAGCGTGAGGAGCACGATTGTGACCAGGCTGACCGACATCATGAACGGCGTCGCGCGGAGGAGAATATTCGTGGCTGCCGTGATCGCGATGGCGAGCGCCAGCAGTGGAATCGTCCCCGTCCAGTACTTGCTCCAGATGAGCGCACGCAGATCGAGCGGACTCGAGCGCAGCAGCCACATCTGGCGCCCTTCCAGCGAGACCGCAGGGAAAATGAACCGGGCCGCGACGGCCGAAAGCACGAAGCCCGCGAGCCCCTGGTTGAGGAAGACCACGAGCGAGACCAGGAAGAACGGCACCTTCTCGCCGGAGAAGAGCGGCAGCGATTTGATGTTGAAGACGTAGACGATCAGCAGCACCGCGAGCAGAATGAGCTGGCTCCACTGTGTGGTGTCACGGAAGAAGAGCCGCATGTCCTTGAGAATGAATTCACGTCGTGACGGCGGCATTCCAGCCATGAGAAAGTGCAGCGGCGCCTGCCAGCTGCGCCCCCGCACGAATTTTTCCGCCCCTTCCTGCGCCTTCGAGAAGCCGACGGGATAGAGCCGGGCGTGCAGTCCGGCGCCGAGCACGATGAATGCCGCGGCGGTGCTCCAGAGGAGCGCCACCGGCAGCGGGTCGGCCGAACGGAGCAGCCAGTTCATGATCATGCGCGCGGCCCATTCGCTCGGCAGAAACGGGCTGGTCGGTGTCTTGAGCGCGGTGAGATAGCCGACGAGATTCGCGGCGCCGTCCGGACGGGCGAGCTGCTCGGGGCGCACCACCCGAAAGAGCAGCACGCAACCGGCGAGCGCGCCCATCGCGATGAGCCCGAGGAGGTCGCGGGCGCGGCGGGCCGGAAAGATGTTCACCAGGATCAGGGTCACGGCGGAGCCGATCACCGCCGGGAGGACCAGGAAAGGCACCAGGGCTGCGGCCACCACCACCGGAAAGAGCAGTCCACCACCGAACACGATACCGTAGGCAGTGAAGATCGGCGCCGAGATGAGCACCACCATCCACGACGAGTGGAGGAGAGTCTCGCCCAGCTTGGCGAGGTAGAACCGGAGCCAGTCCACCGGCGCGGAAACCAGGATATCGAGGTCCTTCGCCAGGAAAAAGCTCGAAAGCGCCGTGATCACGTTGGAGAGGAGGAGCAGTGATGCGAACGACAGCAGGATGATGCCGAGGATCTTGGCTGCCAGCGCGGCGCCGATTTCCTGCTGCTCGTGGACGTAATTGAGGACACGATAGAATATGCCGAACACGGCCAGCCAGAAGCCGAATCCCGCCACGGCGAGCAGCAGAAACTTGACGCCCTCTCCGGAGCGCTCCTCGCGAAGGCGCGCGAGCGCGCTCCGCCACTTGGGCGTGAGAATCGTGACCAGCGACGGGCTGACGGTCGGCCGCTCGAGGATAGTCGGCGGTACCGCAGTTACGGCCATGATGCCTCGGGTGCTGCGATGGAGCCGATCACGACGATCAGGCTTCCAGGATGATGTCCAGTTCCCGGTCGAGTACGCCGCCGGTGAGTTTCAGGAAGATGTCTTCGAGACTCATATCACCCGATGCGGTCTGCTCGCGCAGCTCGGCCATGGTGCCACAGGCGGCAATCCGCCCATGCTGGATGATCGCGATGCGGTCACACATCGCCTCCGCCACCTCGAGCGTGTGGGTGCTCATGAGGATCGTGCCGCCGCGATCGACGAACGCGCGGAAGAGCTCCTTGAGGAATCGGGCTCCCTTGGGATCGAGTCCCACCATCGGCTCGTCGACGACGATCACCTCCGGGCGGTGCAGCAGCGCGCTGGAAATGATCAGCTTCTGACGCATGCCGTGGCTGTACGACTCCACGAGCTCATTCTTCCAGTCGGTGAGTTCGAAGAGTGCAAGCAGTTCATCGAGCCGCCGCTCGATCCGCTCTCCCTCCTGCCCGTAGAGCGCCGCCACGAAGCGCAGGAACTCCGCGCCGGTGAGTTTGTCGTAGACGTAAGGCCGGTCGGGAATGAATCCGAGCCGGCTCTTCGCCTGCATCGGCGCAAGCGTCACATCGTCACCGGCGATGGTGATTGTTCCCGCTGAGGGTCGGAGGATTCCGGCAATCATCCGCAGCGTCGTGGTCTTCCCGGCGCCATTGGGGCCGAGAAAGCCGAAGAGCTCCCCGCGCGACACGTGGAGATTGATGCCGTCGACGGCGGTGAAGCTGCCATAGCGCTTGCTGAGGTTCGTGAGCCGGATCATGCGTTGGAGGTAGTAGGTGTTAGGTGTAAGGTGCTATGGCTTAAGGCTGACTTCTTCTCACCGGCGTCACATCCTCCACCTTCACCTGGCCGATCAGCGGGATCAGGCTCAATGGCTGGCCCAGCGTTCCGACCGTCAGACGGATCCGGAAGTCGGCGGAGGATACCAGCGGATCCAGTTCTACCGGTTTCCATCCATCATCGTATATCTCGGCCCAGCCTGCGCTCGAATACATCGTCCCCGTCCGAATGACGCCGGCGACACGGCGAGCGGGAATGCCCAGCGAGCGAGCCAGCGCGAGGAAGAGATTGATCCTGCTGTCGCCATCTCCCCGATTCGCGGTCAGGACCCGTGCGGCGCTCCACGATCCGGACTCTTTCGGCGCCGGCCGAACGTGACGCACTCGCGCCGCGAGCCGTTCGGCGATCACGGATGCATCGCTGGTCTTTCCGGCGATGCGCGTCGCCTCCGTTCGTATCCCCGAATCCTCGACCTGCACCAGCGGCTCCGTCCCGAGAAATGCCGCGAGTCTGGCGGAGTCCGGGCGGTCGACGCTGTCGGTTGCAGCCGGCTGAAGACCCAGCCACTCGAGTCGCTGTGCGTGATTCAACCCCACTCGGAGTCCTGAGCCCGCCGGATCGGTCACGCCCAGCACAACCGAGTCCACCGCGGGAGATTTCGGAGACGTCGCGTTGATGCCCGCGAGATTGACCGACCCCGGCACCGGAACCGGTGACGCTGCACGCCGCTTCCGGTAATTGGCGCTCACGAGCTCGAAGGCGGATCGCTCGACCGTGATTCCGAGCGGCGTGGAAGCATACACGGTGAGCCCCTGGCTATCGATCCATCGGCGGAGCGGAATTCCCCCCTCCTGGCTGTCGAGACGCCACGCCCGCACGCTGTCCACATGGGCCGACATCCAGCGCCCGGCGGCGGAATCGTAAACGGCGCTGTCTGGAAGGATGAACATCGAATCCGGTCCGACGCGGAACCGGTCGGAGCGGAATCGAAGCGCGATGGGATCGAAGGTCGAGGCCTCGACGGACGCACCGGCCCGCAGATTTCCGGCATATCTCAATCTGAACGGGAGAACGGACGGCAGGATGATCGGGCGCTCGAGCTGCACCGCCAGGGTCTCCGCGGCCAGACCCGATGCGATGATCAGCACGAGAGCGGAATCCCCCTCCACGTCGCCGCTGATCGAACTCCGCCGGGTGTCGTCGACCAGCGATGTGCGCCAGGACTTCACGTGAAGGTTGCGCGAGAGCAGCGCGGTCGTGCGGTTGAGCAGACGTCGTGAGCGTTTTCCGGCTTCCGCTGGCACATCGAGTGTCAGCCGGTCATCGATGCTCAGCCCCTCGGACAGCGTATCAATCGTCGTCGTGGCGATTCCGATCTGTCGTCCGCCCAGCCGCACGGCATAGAATGCTGAGCCGGGGGCGACAGGCCACTCGGTCTCGTCGGAGGCGATGCTCGGGAAGTATTCCCGCCGCACCAGCCAGCCGAGCGATCCGAGCCAGCATGTGAGGATCCCCGCCGCAATCGTGCGCCGTTTCAGGATGACATCCCGATGGCCTGCTCGACGAGTGCCCGCTCGTCGGCATGGTCCACGACGATGGTGAGCTCACTGGGAAACCCCGACGCGGTGGTGCGCCGGCGGAAGCTTTCGGCCAGGATTCTGGCGGCTTCCTCACGATCGAGGGCGCCGGCGCCCGCACCGACGAGGGGCGCCGCGAGCCGAGCGAGTCCCCAGTCGGCGGCGCGCTGCCACGCGGACGTCAGGGCGCGCTGCACTCCCTCGGCGGTAACCGCGGTGTCCTGGGATCGGATGACAATGTGAAGCACGAACGGTGAGGAGAGTGAGCCGGCGCCGGTGACGACGGCAGCGCCAGGGTCGAGGGGAGTCTGCACCCGACGCAGCCGGGTAAATTCTGCGCCGGCCAGGTTGTCGAGACGGCTCATCGCCGGCGTCACGGGCTCGAGCAGCTCATTCGCAGGACGCAGGACGGCATCGGCTGAGACGAAGGCCAGGTCCTCCACCAGCACCCGGATCACTCGTCCCGGATCTCCCTGGCGCGGCGGTAGTACGCCATCGCCTCGTCCGGCTGCCCGATCCGGTCCAGCAGGCGCCCCAGCAGCTGAAAGGTTTTCTTCTGGGTGGAATCGAGCTGCACGGAACGTTCGAGCGCGGCTCGAGCGCCGGCGGTATCCCCGGATTGATTCAGAGCCTCACCGAGATAGAAGTGCGAGACCGCGTTGAGCGGTTCGATCTCCGTCGCCTGACGCAGCTCCGCTACCGCTTCGGCCGGCAATCCCTTGCCCCGGAGCACCAGGCCGAGGGTGAATCGGGCGGCCGCGAGCATTGGCTGCATCTTCAGTACTCGGCGCAGGTCGGCTTCCGCTTCGGGGTAGCGCTTGAGGCGTCCGAGGATCGCGCCGCGAGAGACGAGGAGCGCCGGCTCGTCAGGGCGGGCCCGGATCGCGGTGTTCAGCTCTTCGAGCGCAAGCTCCCGATCGCCGGATTCCTCGAGCAGCAGCGCCAGATTGTTGCGCGCGAGCAGGTGCGATGCATCGCCCGCGAGCACTTCCCGATAGAGCTGAATCGCCTCGGCTCGGCGGCCCCTGGTCACTGCATCCGCTGCCCTGCGGCAGAGGCGGGCGGGACCCGATTCGGCGGTCTCGACCTCGGTATTTACCCGCTCATCGTGGGGGATTCCGGACGCGAAAGGGCGCAGCGGAAAGCTCTGATCCGGCGCGCGCACGACCGGATCGGCCTCCAGGCCGGAGGTACCGAACAGCTCGTCGACCGTCTGTTCGCGGCCGCTGGCGCGGCTGCGTCGGGCTCGGCGCATGATTGTGACGGAAAGGGTGCGTGGGCCCGGCGAAAAGCCGCCGGGCGCGTTGACAGGATAATAGCAGAGAAGCGCACGGAATGCCGGGGCGGGCCGCGCGCTCCGGACGCCGGGCGGGAAGAAGGCCCGCGCCGCGGTTCGCCGATGCTCCCCGCTTGAATCACGGTGCCGCGACCGGGTAACTTGTAGGGATGGCTCAGGAATTCCTCGTCGTACGCGGTGCCCGCGAACACAACCTCAAGAACGTCTCGGTTGCGATCCCCCGTAACGCGCTGACAGTGATTACCGGTCTCTCGGGATCGGGAAAATCGTCGCTTGCCTTCGACACGATTTACGCCGAGGGCCAGCGTCGCTATGTCGAGTCGCTGTCGGCCTATGCGCGTCAGTTTCTCGGGCTGATGGAGAAACCCGATGTCGACGCCATAGAAGGCCTGTCACCGGCGATCGCGATCGAGCAGAAAACGGCGGGGCATAATCCCCGTTCTACGGTCGGCACGGTCACCGAAATCTACGACTACCTCCGGCTGCTCTGGGCGCGGGTCGGGATCCCTCACTGCCCGAACGACGGCAGTCCGGTCGAGCGCTCCAGTGCCGCGCAGATCACGGACACCGTGCTTGGATGGCCCGAGGATACGCGCATTGAAGTGCTGGCGCCGCTGGTGCGGGGGCGGAAGGGGGAATTCCGCGAGCTCTTCGAGGACATCCGGAAGCAGGGATTCGTCCGAGTCAGGATCGACGGTGAAACCTACGATCTCGGGGAAGTACCGGCGCTCAACCGGCGGCAGAACCACGACGTGTCCGTCGTCGTCGACCGGCTCGTGGTGCGGGCCGGCGACCGGAGCCGGCTCAACGATTCCATCGAGACCGCGCTCAAGGCGGCCGAGGGAGTGGTAGAGGTCGTGCGATATGGCGGGGCGCCGGGCGGGGAACGAGTCTTCTTCTCGGAAAAGTTCGCATGTCCGGTTTGCGGACTTTCGCTTCCCGAGCTGGAGCCGCGCCAGTTTTCGTTCAATTCACCCTTCGGCGTCTGCCCCGACTGCAACGGACTCGGCACCAGGCGAGACGTGAACGTCGACCTGGTGCTGGGCGATCCGAGCATTTCGATTCTCGAAGGCGTGATCCTGCCGTGGGGCGAACCGACCGGCTATCTCCGGAAGGTCGTGCTGCCCACGCTCGCCAAGGCGTTCAAGTTCGATCTCGCCGCACCCTGGGGCGAGCACTCCGAGGTGGCCCGCAAGGCGTTGCTGTACGGCGCACCGGGAAAATCGCTCAAGTTCCAGGTCGAGCAGGGCCGGCACCGGGACGATTATCAGAGTGAGTGGGAGGGCATTCTCAAAAACGTCGAGCGGCGCTACCGCGAGAGTACCAGTGACGCGGTTCGAGTGGCGCTCGAAGAGTTCATGATCGAGCAGCCCTGCGCGACCTGTGGCGGAAAACGGCTCAAACCCGAAAGCCTGGCCGTGCTGGTGCAGGGACGGAGCATCGGCGACGTCGTCGAATTGCCGGTCGAGAAGGCCTACGAGTTCTTTTCGACTGTGGCGCTGCGCGCAAAGGGTCGAAAGGGACTCGACCCCGAGATCGCCGGTCCGATCCTCAAGGAAGTCAGTGACCGGCTCCGGTTCCTGCGCGATGTCGGCCTCGAATACCTGACGCTCGGCCGTTCCGCGGGAAGTCTTTCGGGCGGCGAGGCGCAGCGTATCCGCCTCGCCACACAGATCGGCTCCCGTCTCGTCGGCGTGCTCTACATTCTCGATGAACCGAGCATCGGGCTCCATCAGCGGGACAACGAACGCCTCCTCGGCACACTGCGGGAGCTTCGAGACCTGGGCAACACGGTGCTCGTCGTCGAGCACGATGAAGACACCATTCGCGCGGCGGATCACATCATCGATCTGGGTCCGCGGGCCGGTCGGCTTGGCGGAGAGGTCATGGCGGAGGGAACGATCGACGATATCCTGCGCCACGATACGTCTCTCACGGCGCGGTATCTGCGGAACGAGCTTCGGATTCCGATTCCTTCCGCGCGACGGCCCGCGGACCCGAAAAAACGGCTCCGCATCGTGGGCGCAAAGGCGAACAACCTCAGAAATCTGACGGTCGATTTTCCGCTCGGCCTGTTCGTCGCGGTCACCGGTGTTTCCGGCTCCGGAAAGTCCAGCCTCGTCACCGACATTCTCTATCTCGCGCTCGCCCGGCATTTTTATCGCGCCAAGGTTGTCCCGGGTGCGCATACCCGTATCGAAGGGCTGGACCTGATCGACAAGGTGATCGACATCGATCAGAGTCCCATCGGACGGACGCCGCGATCCAATCCCGCGACCTACACCGGACTGTTTACGCCGATTCGCGAGCTCTTCACTCAGCTGCCCGAGTCGAAGATGCGCGGGTATGGGCCGGGCCGGTTCTCCTTCAATGTGAAGGGAGGTCGGTGCGAAGCGTGTCAGGGCGACGGGCTCGTGAAGATCGAGATGCATTTCCTGCCCGATGTCTACGTGCCGTGCGAGGTGTGCAAGGGCCGTCGCTATAATCGCGAGACGCTCGAGGTGCGCTACAAGGGCAAGAGTATCGCCGACGTGCTCGACCTCACTGTGGCCGATGCGCTCGACTTCTTCAGCAATCAGCGGCGCATTTCAGAGAAGCTGGAACTGCTCAACGACGTCGGGCTGGGCTACATCCATCTGGGTCAGGCGGCGACGACGCTCTCGGGCGGCGAGGCACAGCGCGTCAAGCTCGCGACCGAACTGGCGAAGCGGGATACGGGTCGCACGCTCTACATTCTCGACGAGCCCACGACCGGATTGCATTTCGAGGACGTGAGGCTGCTGCTCGAGGTGCTTCACCGGCTGGTGGACAAGGGGAACAGTGTGGTCGTCATCGAGCACAATCTCGATGTCATCAAGACCGCGGACTGGATCGTGGATCTCGGCCCGGAAGGCGGAGACGAGGGCGGGGAAGTCGTGGCTCGTGGAACGCCGGAAGATGTGTCGCTCGTCGAACGGAGCCACACTGGGCGCTTCCTCAAGCGGACCCTGGAAGGCGTGACGACCGGCTAGCGGATTTGCGCGCCGGGATCCCGGCGCGCGAATACAAAGGAATTACTTCGTGGGTCCGAACGTCGCCACGGTGGCGGATGAATCGACCTTCATCCAGATCCACATCCCCGATAGCGCGTGTCCCGGTACACCGCAGGCGATACGATACTGTCCGGTAGCCGGCACCTTGAACTTCATCACATCTTTTCCTTCCTGCGGCAATCCCTGTAGTGGAGTCACGGTATAGGCGCCCGGAATCACCGGATCGCTCACTTCATTCGGGAGCGCGCCCCCTCCATCTACGACCACCGCGCTGTGGGGCGTCCCGTCCTTGTTGGTGAAATTGATGACCACGTTGGACTGCGGCGGCAGGGTCAGCGTTGCGCCGCCGACGTTGTATCCGTCGTACTTGAAGGGCCCCGCCACGAGCTGGAATCGCGCCGTCCTGGTTGCGGCGTCCCAGGTCAGGAGCTGGCTGTCGGCGGGCGTTCCCGAGTTCGCCGGTGCGGCAGCACTATTGGTAACCGGAGTGCGGGAGGAATCACTCGGCGCACCTGCACCCGCACGGGAGCTCCCCGACGCGCCCGTCTGTGGGCGTGGTGTGGTCGCGGCAGCAGAGGGTCGGGCTTTTCCAGAAGCGCCGGATCGGGACGCAGAGTCACGGGCGGTCGGTGAGCCAGCGGACGAGGCGTGCTTCGACGAATCGTGAGTGACAGGCGCCCCCGTACCTGCGGCCGGCGAGACTGTTCCGGTAGCCTGCGAGGTCGTCGAGACGCTATCGCCGGGCGTGGACGTAGGAGTCACCGCTGCGATTTGCGCCGAATCCGTTGACCCGGACGCGCTGTCCGCGGCGGCGACTCGATCCTGACGCCCGGGCGAACAGTGGAGAAGCATGGTGGTAAGCAGACCGAAGCCGATCCGCTGTCCGGCGAGACGCACAGCAACCATCGATTCATCCTCCGCGCACGAGTGTGGAAATATTCCTCTCATGAACCAACGTAGACCCCCGGGTTTCTGGAGCGTTCCTGCTACCCTTGCGTGCCCCGGGCCACGGATTAGCCTACTTTGATATCCTGCAGCCTGCCGCTCCCGTCACCCGGGTTCTTCCGTGCCGATCCGCCGCGTCGCCGCCGTTCTCGGACTCGCTCTCGTCACCATCTCCGCCCAGGGGGTGGGGCAGCAGGCCGATTCGAGCCTGCTCTCGGTACAGCGGATTTTCGGCTCAACCGACTTCCGCTCTGAATCGTTCGGTCCTTCCCGCTGGCTCGGCGCAGGCTCGTACACGACGCTGGAACCGGCCCCTGCGCCGACCAAAGGCACCGATCTCGTTCGCTACGATATCGAGTCTGGCGCGCGGGAGGTTCTCGTGCCGGCCGCGCGACTCATTCCTCCCGGAGATACGGTTCCGCTGGCCGTCGAGGACTACGTCTGGGCCCCTGATGGCGCTCAGCTGCTGATCTTCACCAACTCCAAGCCCGTCTGGCGTACCAACACCCGGGGCGACTACTGGGTCTACAACCGCTCTACCGGCGCACTGCGGCGACTCGGCGCGGATGCCCGGCCATCGACCCTGATGTTCGCGAAGTTCTCGCCGGACGGTCGCCGGGTCGGCTATGTGCGGGAAAATAATCTCTATGTGGAAGACCTGGCAGGAGACGGGATCCGTCAGCTCACGCACGATGGATCGGGCACGATCATCAACGGTACCTTCGACTGGGTATACGAAGAAGAGCTCGGTCTGCGCGATGGCTGGCGCTGGAGCCCCGACGGTGCGACGATCGCCTTCTGGCAGCTGGTCGCGGACAGCGTCCGCAGTTTCGATCTCCTCGACAATACGGACTCGCTCTATTCCTTCGTGGTGCCCGTGCAGTATCCCAAGGCGGGTGAGCCGAACTCGGCCGCGCGGGTGGGGGTGGTTCCCGCCACTGGCGGCAATGTTCGGTGGCTCGACGTGCCCGGAGATCCGCGCAACAACTATATCGCGCGGATGGAGTGGGCCGAGAGTTCCGACGAGCTGGTCATTCAGCATCTCAATCGGTTGCAAAATACCGACGACGTGCTCATCGCTGATCGGAGGACCGGCGCCGTACGAAAGATCCTGTCCGAGCACGACAGCGCGTGGGTGAGCGTGGTGAACGATCTGCGCTGGCTGGACAGGGGACGCAGCTTCCTCTGGTTGAGCGAGCGGGATGGCTGGCAACACGCATACGTGGTATCCCGAGATGGGGGGAAGACGCGCCTCATCACGCCCGGCGCCTTTGACGTTCTCGGAATCGTGGGTCTCGATGAGAAGGCGGGATGGCTCTATTTCGTTGCCTCTCCGGACCATCCGACCCAGCGTTATCTCTACCGCGTCCCTCTCAGCGGCAAAGGCGCCGCCCAGCGCCTGACGCCCGCCTCCGCCTCCGGCACCAACGGCTACGACGTCTCGCCGGATCTCAGATACGCACTGCACACCTGGTCGAATTTCGAGTCTCCGCCGACGATCGAGCTGGTGCGGCTTCCTTCGCACCAGACGGTTCGGCCGCTGGTGAAGAACGCGGCGCTTCGAGCGAAGCTCGCGTCACTCCGGGCGGGTCCTCACGAATTCTTTCAGGTGGACATCGGCGACGGGGTCAGGCTCAACGGCTGGATCATGAAACCCGCCGGCTTCGATCCCGCACGGAAATATCCCATTCTGTTCAGCGTCTACGGCGGCCCCGGCTCGCAAACGGTGCTCGATAGCTGGGGTGGGCCCAACTATCTCTGGCACATGATGCTCACCCAGAAGGGGTACCTTGTCGCCAGCGTCGACAATCGGGGGACGGGCGCGCGCGGGCGCGACTGGAAGAAGATCGTCTACGGACGACTCGGCGTCATCGAGACTCATGACCAGGCGGCCGCGGCACGGGTGATCGGCGGGTGGCCCTACGTCGATGCCTCGCGCATCGGCGTGTGGGGATGGAGCTACGGTGGATTCATGAGCCTCAACACTCTCTTCCAGGCACCGGACGTGTACCGGATGGGGATCGCGGTCGCCCCCGTGACCCACTGGAAGTTCTACGACAACATCTACACCGAGCGCTACAACGGTCTTCCCCAGCAGAATCCCGAGGGGTACGATCGCGGATCGCCCCTTACCTATGTGAATCAGCTCAAGGGTAGCCTGCTGCTGGTGCACGGCACCGGCGACGACAACGTCCACCTGCAGAACAGCCAGGTGCTCATCAATGCCCTGGTCGCCGCGAACAAGCCGTTCTCTTTCATGGAATATCCCAATCGCAATCACGGAATCTTCGGAGGCAACACGCGGGTGCACCTGTTCGAACTGCTCACTCGATTCGTGGACGAAAATCTGGGCAGTCCGGCCGTAACGAGCCGGACGCCCGCAGTCGGAGACGCTCGACCCTCGAGTCGCTGAGGTCTCCGGGCATTCTCGTCGGACCAGTGAACGGTTCGCACCCATGACCTATCAGGAAATCATCTCGCTGCTGGCATTCGCCGGCGATCATGAACAGTCCGTTCGTATTGTCACGACCGATGGGTCCGAGCTGTTCGGTGTGCCGACGAGCCTCGATACCCATGTCACCGCTCACGAGGTCTATCTGCTGACCGGGAACGACGATGGTACCGAGATCGCGCTTTCACTGGCCGGGATCACCTCGGTGGAGTTGTTGGCCCGGGGAGGATATTCCTGACGCCGACCACGGCTACCGCATGGCCCAGGGGCCCCCATAGTGGGCTGGAGTCAAGAAATCCACGAAACAAAATGAAACATCGCGGCGTATGGCTGCCTCTGGCTCCGGTCGCAGGGACGCCGCTTCTATGTCTGGTCAAACTTTAATGTTTGCTCGTGAGCTCCTGAAACGGCAGTTTCGCGTCATCGGGTGCTCGAAGTGCCGCTTCGGGCTCCCTACTATGGAGTCAGTCGGTCATTGACCGGAAACCACGGACCAAGGGCCGACCGCGACCCCATGACTCTCGAACTCCCTGAGCCTACCATATGATGCTTCTGCAAGGCGGAGCGCAGCCAACACCCGGGCTCATGATCGCGGCACTCCTGGCGTCGTTGCCGATAGTCGGCGCGTTCATCTGGGCGGGTGTCAAAGTGCTCGGCCCGATCTCCCAGGCGATCGCGCACCGCATCGCCGGACGCACCGGGGCTGCCGACGAAATGCGCGCCGAACTGACGGAAGTGCATCGCCGGCTCGATGAGGTCCAGCAGCAGCTTGCGGAAACTCACGAGCGCCTCGACTTTGCCGAGCGACTGCTGGCACGGGGCGATCCGGGGGAAAGATTGCCGGAGCATCGATAGCAGGTCTCGATACGCGAGATCAGAAGAGTCCGATGGTTACGGCTGACCTGAACCTGACAGGCCCATGGAAGATATTCTCGCGATCATTCTGATTTTCGGTGGGGGAACCGCCATCTGCCTCGCCTTCAGCCCCATCGGCAAGGCGTTCGCGGAACGGATCCGCGGGTCGGCCGGACAATCGGAGCCGGATCATATGCTCGCCGCAGAGGTGGATCAGCTCCGCCACGAACTGGGTGAACTGCAGGAACGGGTGGATTTCAACGAGCGGCTGCTGACCCAGGTGCGCCAGGCGGACAAGCTTCCCGGAGCTCAGTAATGGAAGGCTCGCTCTTCATTATCATCGTCTTTGGCGGCGGACTGCTGTGGAAGCTTTCCAGCACTCCGATCGGTCAGGCCATCGCGGATCGCGTCCGTCATGGGCCCGCCGACACGCCGGCTCCGGATCCTGCGGTTCTCGAGGAGCTCGACCGCCTTCGACATGACGTCAGCGAGCTGCAGGAACGTGTCGACTTCGCCGAGCGGATGCTGGCGCAGAAGCGGGAAGCCGGTCAGATCGGCGGTGGAGTTCCATGAATCCGGATCAGCAGTTCGGCCTGACTATGACAGTCATCTTCGCCATCATCCTGCCGGGCATGCTGGCACTGGTGATTCCGCTCGGGAAGGCCTGGGCGCGAAGAGTCGAGCACGGAACCCAGCACGACGACTCGGAGACCCAGGCGGAACTCGAGCGGGTGAAGGGGAGGCTGGCCGAACTGGAAGAGCGTCTCGATTTCACTGAGCGGGTGCTGAGTCAGCATCGCGACGCCGGCAAGCTTGGCGCCGGGGAGCACCAATGAACGACGTGGTCAGGATCGCCGGCATGCTGCTTGTGCTGATCGGTGTGCCGCTCGGCCTGATCGCGGTACTCGCACCAACTCTGCTCAGGCGCCCCTCGAAGACGGGACTCGACCCGGCGGCGGCTGAGGAACTGGCTTCACTCCGCGTCGAGGTTGCAGAGCTGAGAGCGTTGCCGCGGCGGGTGGCGGAGCTCGAACAACGGGTGGAATTCGCCGAACGAATGCTCACTGCCTCGTCGGCGCAGCGCATTCTGGAGAGCCGCTGATGCTGCAGCTTCCGACACCGCCCCCACTGGAGTCGTTTCCTTCGCCGCCCTTCTGGATGGTGCTGCCACCGGGCATCGCGCTCGTGATGGTGATCGCCGTGGTGGTCGGGATGACGACGCTGCTGCTGCCGCTCGCCCGCGCCTTTGCGCGGCGTCTCGACGGACGTGGCCACGAGGACGCGACGCTTCGTGCGGATCTGGAGCAGATGCGTGGCCGTCTCACTGAAGTCGACAGTCTCCAGCTGCGCCTCGCTGAAATGGAAGAGCGTCTCGACTTCACCGAACGGATGCTGGCGCAGCAGCGTGATGTACAGCGCCTGAAGGGTTCATGAGCCGGCACCAGCTGCAGACTGGACGTGGAATTCCCTGATGGACGACGCGACGCTCATCAAGCATCTCGCCACCATTCTGGGGATGACACTGGTCGGCGGCGCGCTGATCCTCGGACCGATAGGACGCGCGCTGGCACGGCGGATCGCCGGTGAACATACCCGGACGAATGAGCTCGATGATCTGCACGAACGGGTGCAGCACCTCGAGCAGGGTGAGAATCGAGTCTCGGAGCTGGAAGAACGCCTCGAATTCACCGAGCGGGTGCTCGCGAAGGAACGGGACGCCGGCCGGCTGCCGAAACCCGGCGCCTGACGGGCAGGAGCTGCGGCGAAGAACGCGTATCTACTTCTGAATCGGGAACTGCGAGTCTCGACATGCCTGATCCGGGTTTCACGATAGCGGTGGTGTCTGTAGTGGCCGGAACGGTGACGGTGCTTCTGGGTCCGCTGGGAAAGTCCATCGGACGGATGCTGGAAGGTCCGAAAGCGCAGGCCGATGCAGCGCTCATGGCTGAACTGGACGAATTGCGCGCTCGACTCGAGAACACCGAGCAGTTGCAGGCGCGCCTGCACGACGTCGAGGAGCGGCTCGATTTCACGGAACGCGTTCTCGCGAGGCAGAGAGAACAGGCACGACTCTCCGGTGAGGCGGGATCATCATGAGCATCAAGTCCGTGATGGGGCTCGACTGGTTCGACCTCGGGGTGCACGTCGTCATCTCGATCCTGGCGATGACCATGGCCTCGAGCGCCGCGAACGGGCCCGATGGCGATGTGGCCGTCTCGATGGTGGCGGTGGCGTCGCTGCTCCTGCTCGCCTGGCGGAGGGCACGGGCGCTCAAGCGGCTTGGGCTTTCCGAACCCGACAACTCCAGTCCTCATCTCGAGGAACTCGAGAGTCGTATCGCGGATCTGGAAGCGCAGCATGGCCGGGTGCTCGAGTTGGAGGAGCGGGTGGACTTCACCGAACGAATGCTCGCCAACCAGCGCGCGCTGGCCCCGGCGGCGATGGCACCGGAACTGTTGCCGAAGCGCGATCAGGGCTCCTGAGCTCGTACCGCACTAGTGGCGCGGCAGGGCCCCGCAGAGCGGAAGGCGAACCGTCATCGAGGGGTAGCACAGGTTGGCGTACGTCGTCGAGCGATTAGATTTTGGCACGCGCCAGGCAAAGGCAGCCGTGGTCCGGCGCATTCCCGGAAGGAAGCGGATGATGATCACAAAAGATGATGTGGAGTCCTTCCTCGGCCGACTCGAAGGCGGAAACGCCACGGTCAAGGATCTCGGTGGCGGGCTATGGGTGGTTCGTACGCCCGAAGAGGCGGAAGTCGTGGTGAGCTTCGCGCCTCCCGTCGCGATCCTCAGGGTCAAAGTGATGGCACTCCCTGCCGGCGAGCCTCGCCGCGGCGAACTCTACCGGCAGCTGCTCGAGCTCAATGCCCGTGACCTCGTCCATGGGTCCTACGGACTCGAAGGGGACGACGTGGTGCTGACCGATACGCTCGAGCTGGAGAACCTGGATTTCAGCGAGTTCGAGGCGAGCTTCGACTCGATCACTCTCGCGCTGGCCTCGCATCTGAGTGCCCTGGCGCCCTACCGGGAAAGGTGAGACGTCCGCATGGGACTCTTTGACCGTCTGGGAACCTTGCTCAGGTCCAACATCAACGACCTGATCTCACGGGCTGAAAACCCGGAGAAAATGCTGAACCAGCTGATCGTCGACATGAAGGGCCAGCTGGCCAAGGCGAAGCAGCAGGTTGCCTCCGCGATCGCGGATGAGAAGAAACTGCAGTCCGACGCCGAGGCCATGAAGAAGCAGGCGGAGGATTGGGAGCGCCGCGCGATGCTCGCGGTTCAGGAGGGTCGCGACGATCTCGCCAAGCAGGCGCTCGTCCGCTACAACGAGCACCTGCAGGGCGCCCAGCAGCTGAACGAGACCTGGGTCAAGAGCAAGGCCGAGACGGAGAATCTCAAGGCCTCGCTCCGGCAGCTGAACGACAAGATCGAAGAAGCGAAGCGCAAGAAGAACATCCTGCTCGCGCGCGCCAAGCGCGCCGAGGCACAGCAGCGCATTCAGGAGACCATGTCCGGCATGTCGGACAAGAGTGCGTTCGAGTCGTTCGAGCGGATGACCGAAAAGATCGAGCAGCAGGAGCGCCGCGCGGTGGCCTCAGCGGAGCTGCAGGAGGAATTCAGCGGAGACCTGCTCGCGAAACAGTTCGAGTCGCTGGAGTACAAGGGAAGCTCCGATCAGCAGCTGCTCGAGCTCAAGGCGAAGATGGGTCTCATCGCCCCTGGCGGGCCGACGGCCCGGCAGATCGGCAAGGGGAACGAGACCGTGCACGAGGCCGAGCTGGTTGAGGATGGAGACGAAGGAACCACGCACGGATGACTGCGCCCGCCACCGCCCGCCGGGGGATCTCTCTCGTCGGGCTGGTTCTGGCGGCGCTGCTGCTTGCGCTTCTGTACGTCGCGCACGGCGTTCTCCTGGTCATCTTCCTCGCGATCCTGCTCGGCGTCTCGCTTGACGCGCTCGCCGGGCTCTTCGAGCGACGGCTTCGGTTTTCCAAGCCTCTCTCGCTGACCGCCGCCGTGGTATGCTCCCTCGGCGTCGCGGTCGGGGTCTTCTTCATCATCGTACCGGTATTTGCCGATCAGGTGCGTGACCTGATTTCCGGTCTCCCCCAGTTCATCAGCACGCTCGACAAGACCATCAACGGCCTGGTGCAACGGGTGCCGGTGATCCGTCGCGGCCTCGCCACGACCGGGCAGTCGGGCATCCTGGCCAATGCGCTCGGAGACATCTTCGGCTACCTGCAGAGCGCAGTGATTCCTTCGCTCCGCGTCGGCTTCGAGGTGGCGCTCGAGGGAATCAGCGTCGTCGTCATGGCGATGTATCTCGCGCGGCACCCTGCCCTCTATACCGATGGAGTCATCGCGCTCGTTCCTCCGCCGCGGCGCCGGCTGGCGCGGGAAATCCTGCTCGATCTGGGACTCACTCTTCGCGCGTGGGTCTTTGGCCAGATTGTCGCGATGACCGTGCTCGGTGCCCTCACGACGCTGGGACTCTGGATCCTCGGCGTGCCATATTTCGTCGCGTTCGGAGTATTCGCCGGACTCGCCGCGATCGTCCCGTTCTTCGGCGTGCTGCTGAGCACCGCGCTCCCGGCCCTGTACGCCCTCGGTGACTCCGGTGTCACCAAGGCGCTGCTCGTCGCCGGGCTCGGCGTGCTGGTTCACCTTTTCGAGGCGAATTTTCTCTCCCCGAAGGTTATGGAGCGGCAGGTCAACCTGCCGCCGGTCATTACGATCGCCGGCGTGCTCCTGATCGGCAGCCTGCTCGGACTCCTCGGTTTGCTCGTCGCAGTCCCGATCCTCGCGGTCATCATGGTCCTCATCCGGCATATTCTCATCGGCGAGGTGTATGGCGATCCGATCGCCGCGGTCCTCCCGAGCGGTACGGTTCCATCCGACAGTTCACGCACCATCGCCCATCACCCTCCGAGCCCCTGACTCATGGCCGCTCCTCGTTTCCTGATTCTCGCCGACGGCGAATTCGGTCCGCTCACATCGAAAACCGCGAACTCCGTTATCCGCTATCTCCCGGATCGGACGGTTGGAGTGGTGGACCAGAAGCGCGCCGGTGAGACCTGCCAGGACGTGCTGGGGTTCGGCGGATCGATTCCGGTGCTGGGGAGCATGAAGGAAGGGCTCAAGCTCGGACCGACCGCCGTCCTGATCGGAATCGCGCCCGTCGGCGGCCGCTTGCCAGAACTGTGGCGCGGCTGGCTCGCGGAGGCGATCGAAGCGGGATGCGATCTCTGGAGCGGGCTCCACACCTTCCTGAGTGATGATCCGATGCTCGCCGAGCGCGCGCGGGCCAGAGGCGTGAAGCTGTTCGATCTGCGCCGCCCTCCAGCGGATATTCCGGTGTCATCGGGCAAGGCCAAGGAAGTCGAACCGTACGTGATTCTCACGGTTGGCACGGACTGCAACGTGGGCAAGATGACTTCGCAGCTCCAGATCACGCGGCGACTGAACGAGCGCGGGCTCCGCACCCGGTTCGTGGCGACCGGACAGACCGGCATCATGATCGAGGGCTGGGGAATCGCGGTCGACGCCGTGGTGGCCGATTTCATCGCGGGTGCGGCGGAACGTCTGGTCCTCGAGGGCAGCTCGAAGGCTGACATCGTGCTCGTCGAAGGGCAGGGCAGTATCAATCATCCCGGCTACTCGGGGGTCACCTGCGGCCTGCTGCATGGCAGCTGTCCGGATGGCCTTATTCTCTGTCACCAGGCGTCGCGGAAATTCATCGGCGACTATCGCGAGGCGGCGTGGCTCCGGATTCCGCCATTGTCCGACTACGTGCGCATGTACGAGAGTATCGCCGCCATGGTTCACCCCACGAAGACGATCGCGATCTCGCTCAATACCTTCGACCTCGATGACGACGCCGCGCGACGGGCCTGCGAGGCCGCGACGAAGGACACTGGCCTCCCGTGCACCGACCCGGTGCGGTTCGATGCCGCCCCGCTCGTCGACGCGGTCGTGAACGCGCGAAACGCCTACGTCGCGGCCAGGCGCTGAGCCGCGCGACGTGACCGCCGCGGCAATCAGGATCGAAGGTCTCGTCAAGAATTACGAAGGGCCACCGCCGGTTCAGGCGGTGGCAGGCGTGGATCTCGAGGTGCGGACTGGTGAGATCTTTGGGCTGCTCGGTCCGAACGGTGCGGGAAAGACGACGATCGTCGGGATCTGCACGACGCGAGTGCGTCCGACTGCGGGTCGCGTGACCATCGACGGAATCGACGTCGCCGCGGAGTCCGCCGAGGTGAAGCGCCGGATCGGCGTTGTCACTCAGCACAATACGCTCGATCGTTCGTGCACCGTATGGGAAAACCTCTACTACCACTGCCGATACTTCGGCTTCCCCGGGCCTGAATCACGCCGGCGGGCCGATGAACTCCTCGAAGAATTTCATCTTGCCGATCGCGCGAAGGCCATGACGTTTTCGCTCTCGGGCGGACTCGCGCAGCGGGTGCAGATCGCGCGGGCGCTGGCGCACCGTCCCCGCGTGCTCTTCCTCGACGAACCGAGTGCGGGGCTTGACCCCCAGAGCCGGCTGGCGCTCTGGGAAACGGTCAACGGTCTTCGGCGCGGCGGGCTCACCGTGCTGCTCACGACCCACTACATGGACGAGGCGGACCAGCTGAGTGATCGACTGGCCATTATCGATCACGGCAAGGTGCTCGTGATCGGGACGGCGGCGGAGCTCAAGCAGGGGAACGGCGCGGAAACCATCGTGGAGCTGCATCTCGACCGGAGCGATGAAGCATTGATTCATGGCATTCGTGCACTGCCGGGAGTCCGCGACGCGCAACGGACCGACGCCGGGCTTCGGGTGCAGGCGACGAGCGTGGATGGTCTGCTGCCCCGGCTCGTCGAGCAGGCGCACAACTACGGGTTGCGTGACCTCTCGGTCAAGGAGCCGACGCTCGAGACCGTCTTCATTCGGCTCACGGGAAGGGAACTGCGTGACTAGCTCCGAAATCTCCCGTCCGTCGTCGCGCTGGCGCGCGTATGCGTTGGCATCATGGGGACTAGTGCTCCGCGATCAGCGGGTGCTGATGCGAAATTTCCTGCCCTTCGTGACGCGCACGGTCATGAATCCGTTGCTCTTCGTATTCATCTTCACCTACGTGTTTCCGAAGATCGGACAGGGATTCCAGGGAGGGCCGAGCGGCGTGTCGTTCGCGACCATTCTGGTGCCGGGGCTCGTCGCGGTGGGCATGGTCTTCCAGGGAATTTCCGCCGTGGCTCTTCCGCTGGCCATCGAGCTCGGCGGCACTCGCGAAATCGAAGACCGGGTCCTCGCTCCGCTCCCGGTGACGATTGTGGCGCTGGAGAAACTCGTCTTCGGCGCGGCACAGGGAGTGCTCGCCGGACTCGTCGTCTTTCCGCTGGTCTACCTGATCCCCGCAACTTCGGTGGAAGTGCACGTCGCCAACTGGCCACTCCTCATCGTGGTCATTCTGCTCGCGAGCCTGACCTCCGGCGCGCTGGGCCTGGCCCTCGGCACCATCGTCAAACCCCAGCAGATCGGGCTCATGTTCGCGGTGGTCGTCCTGCCGATCACCTTCCTCGGCTGCGTCTACTACCCGTGGGCCGTGCTGAAACCGGTACCCTGGCTCCAGATGCTCGTACTGGTGAATCCGCTTGTCTACATGAGTGAGGGCCTGCGCACGGTCCTCACCCCCAACCTGCCGCACATGCCGGTCTGGGCGTTTCTGCTGGCTCTCACGACGGCGGTGGCTCTGCTGGGGACGATTGGTGTGCGGGGATTCCTACGGCGGACTATTTCATAGCTGCGGCGTCGACTCAAACTGCAGGCGCGCAATCTCGAGCAACCGGCACCAGCCTTCCGATCACCGTTTGTCGCCGGATTCAGCGAACCACATATACACACGTGACCCGAATCGTGGCGAAGTGCCCGGTTAGAGATTTCGCGCCTTGAAGGCGCGAAAGCCGAGGGCCAGAGGCAGGGCCGCCCATGCGGCCAGGCCCAGAAGCGACGCGGCGACGCCAACGCCACTTCCGAAGCATCGAAGGAACACTGCACCGGTATAGCCCATGAGAGCAGAGAGGTCGAAGCTCATGAGGAGGATCACCCGCGCGAGGTCACGAGCGCGGTCGCTCATGGTCAGTGAGCACCGGCAGGAACGCCATCCACGGGCCGACCTCCTCACCAAATTGCTTCGCGATGACCCGCGAGATCTGAGCGACATGCCCCAGGTCGTGAACGACCCACGCCGCCAGAAGCTGGCGCAGGGTGACGTCTCCCAGCGTCGGATGAATGCCCCTTCGATCGAGCAGCTCGGGTGTCAGACGCCAGGAGCCGAGCCGTGAAAGGTTCGTCGCTCGCAGGCGACTGAATTCGTCGAGCAGCGATGCGAGCGTGCGGTCCGCGTTTCGGGCGTAGTGCCGGAATCGATCGTAGGGTTCGAAGACGGGATTCGGGCCGCCGTCGAGAATAATCCGGGCGCGGAGAATCCAGTCGGTCTCTTCACCGTCGATGAGGTGGCCGACGACATCGAAGGGGCTGAAGGTATCGGTTCCCTCGTTGGTCCGCGTCAGCGAGTCGGGCAGGCCCTGCAACAGCGTGTGCAGCGTCCCGGGAGTCTTCTCGAGAACGAGCCGGCAAGCGTCAGGATCGAATTGCATTCGGTTGCTCCTCCGGATTGCGCACTCGCGAGCGGTACACCTCGCTTCCCAGGTACTTGAGTCCGCTGTCGACCATCAGCGTGACGACCGTAGCACCGGTCCCGAGTCGTTTTGCCACCTCGATCGCTGCGACGACATTCCCGCCCGAGGAGATGCCGGCGAAGAGCGCCTCTTCCCTCGCCAAGCGCCTCGCCATCGCCTCCGATTCTTCCGTGCTGACGGTGATGATCTCGTCGACCAGCGACGGCTCCCAGAGCGGCGGCGTGAACCCGATTCCGATTCCTTCGATGCGATGCGCGCCCGGAGCGCCGCCGGAGAGAACCGGAGACTCCGCCGGCTCGAAGACTGCGACGTGAATGGAGGGGTTGTGCCGCTTAAGCACTGTGGCGACGCCGCGGGACGATGCGGCGGCACCCGCCGAGTGCACGAAGGCGTTCACGCGTCCTTCGGTCTGCATCCAGATTTCCTCGCCGAGGGGAAAGTACCCCCCGATGCTATCCTGATTGTTGAGCTGATCGACCCAGAAGGTGTTTGGCTCTCGGCTCAGCGTCCGTGCGGCGTCGATCATCTGGAGAAAGAGCTTCTTTGTGCTGAGCCCGCCCTCGCTCGGTATTACGATCAACTCCGCGCCGAGCGCCACCATGTGATCGCGCTTCCCCTGACTGAAGGCATCGGAGGTCACGATCCGGATCGAGTAGCCCTTCGCCGCGGCAACCAGCGCGAGCGAAGCACCGGTACTGCCGCCCGTATACTCCACAATGGTATCTCCGGGCCGGAGACGTCCTTCCTCCTCGGCCCGTGAGATCACGGCCAGCGCCATCCGGTCTTTCATGCTGCCGGTCGGGTTCTCCCACTCGAGCTTCACGAAGACGGCCGCGCAGTCCCGCGCAACGACTTTCCGGAGGCGTACAATCGACGTGTTGCCGATCGCGTCGAGAATGTCCATGGTTCCCCCTCTTCGCCGCCGCAGCGGCAGCAGTTAGATGTGGCCGACGGACTGCCGAGGAGTATCGCGCTCGGTCAACGCGGTATCCACGATCATCGGCTACCTTCCTGCAGCTCCCTCCAAAGGATCAACCGATGTCACTCCGATGGATGGTTTTCGCCGTCTGCCTCGCCGGATGTCACGCGACGACCCACGATTCGAGCGCTGCGAGAACGCGCGAACCCGCGGTTCGGTCTCAGCTTCGCCTCGTCGCGTCGGATTTTGCGTTTGGAGATCTCCCGAACACACTGTCAGACGGGCCACAGGTTATCCGGCTCGTCAATCGCGGCCATTTCGCTCATCTCGTGGAGATGACCCGGCTCGACAGCGGACGGACAGCTGCCGACTTGTATGCCGCGGTCAAGGCAAACCGGCAGCCGGCGTGGGCCGTAGACGTCGGCGGCCCGAACGCGATTTTTCCCGGCGACAGCGCAACCGTGGGGGTCTCGCTCACGCCGGGTCACTATGCCGTCGTGTGCTGGGTTCCTGATTCGAGCGGCGTTCCCCATCTGCTGCACGGCATGATATCGACTCTGGTCGTCTCCTCGGCGTCGGGCCCGCCGGCGGTGGAAGCCCCGGCAGACGATACACTTCGATTGTCGAACTATCGCGTCGAACTCCTCAGCTCGCTCGCCGCGGGAGCGCATGTCGTGAGGATGGAAAACGTCGATGTGGCGGGAGCGGAGCACGATCTGTTCGTTATCAGGCTGCACACCGGTACCACCGAAGACGAGGCGCTGACCTGGCTCGACAACTTCAAGGGGGCGGCGAGACCGTTCGATGTGGTCGGAGGAAGCAGCGCGATCATGCCGGGGGGACATGCGGAGGTTTATCTCGAGCTGACTCCCGGCCGCTATCTGATACTGTGCACAATGCCCGACCCGAAAGACAGCAGGGGACATTACCGCCACGGGATGATGAAGTCATTCGCCATTCCGAGTTGATGCCGGCAAACGATTCGGATTGTCTCTTCAGGCGTCGCTTGTGCCGGGAGGCGTCGGCACGGGCGCATGGACGGGAAACTCGCTCGCCTCGTCGAGAGCCGAGGGGGAGTCTGCGATCGCCTTATTGATCGCGGCCACCATTGTGATCGCGAGATCCCGATCGGCTCGAGCATACCAGAACTCGACCGCGCCCAGCTCCTCGCTTGGCACCATCGAAAGGACGCCGGGTGCCCCGGCCCGGAGCCTGAGACGAGGCAGCCACCAACCCCCGGCGAGCGCGGCTCGGTAGAGGAGTTCGACGGGGATCTCGACCGAGTCGTCGGGCAGCGGCAGCCGGTTGTCGCGAATCGTGGTGGCACCGAACTCCTGCACCTGTGCCACCCCGCCCCATTCGATCGTGAGCACAGAGCCGTCGAGTCGAAGGATGCCGTGGAAACGGTAGGAGGTGCTGGTGGCTTTAAGTCCACGGAATTCGTCGGTACCCGCGACCTTGAGCTTGAAGGACAGGAGAAATCTCATGGTGTCACCCTGAAAATCGGCTGAGGTATCAGCGCCTTCACGGCCCGGAGGTCACTGCAACGTAATCGTCCGCTCGCGAACGGTGGGCGGCGGGGTGCGGAGCCACTGGGAGCGACCGATCGCCGTCGCCCGAAGCGAGGCGGCGCCCGAATGAAACCGATTCCACAGCTCGGCCGGCAGCACGACGCTGAATGCACGCCGCGCCGGCCGGGGATCGAGCGAGGCAATGCCGTTGTACGGAATCGATTCGAAGGCGAGGGTCTCCACCCGGCCCGACTGAATCAGGTCGAGCCGCACGTCGACGGAGTTGCGGCCCGAGCTGATGGCGGCGACCTGCACCACCGCTCCGGGCGCGACGACGCCGTCCGCCTCGAGACTCAGGTCGTAGACCTGCACCAGGGCCCGGTATCCGGAAATCGTCGCGAGGACGATAAAAACCAGCGCGACAAGGCTGAGCGCACGGCGCACCCAGATGACGAACGGAGAGATGTGGGACAGCGAAGTGGTGAGGGCGTACATGGCAGGCTCCATGAGGGTTGGGGAGATTTCTGCTGAGCGCCCAATATGAGTCCGCCGAATGGCTCCGCGGTGTCCCGAATATGACAGCTCGGTGACAGCGGGAGAGAGCGCCGGGTGGTGAGGGCTGAACAAAAAGGTGCTCAAGTGCTGAAGTGCTGAAGCGCTACCCCCTACACCTGATGTTGCCCCGATTTGGTGGACACCTGGCTGAGGCTCCATACTTGGAGCCCGGAGGTGTCCGATGGCCAATAGTCCGTCCCGGAGACCGCGGCCGACGAGCTCCGACGCGTAGGCCGGGAGCTGGCCGAGGTCCGCCAGGAGCGGGACTTCCTAGAAAAGGCGGCGGCGTTCTTCGCGAGGAAGTCCCGATGAGATACGCCGTGATCGCCCAGTATCGGGACCGCTTCGATCTCACCCGGCCGTGTCGCGCGCTCCAGGTCCCGCGCGCTGGCTTAGCCTTGTCGCGGAGTTCATGAAAAGCCTTTCACATCGGTGAATCACGAGGAGATGAGTGATCGTTCGGCGGCGAGCTCTCGCCGATCGCACCTGACTTCTCCACGAATAGCGCCGAGCTGTGATCACAGCCCGGCCGAAAATCAGAGAAATCGGCCGGATTCAGCAGCCGGATGTCGCGTTGCTATCCGGGAACCAGGAAGAGGAGCCGAATCGGTTCCGGACGCAGATTGGAATACCGGCAAGCTGTGCGTTGCGGGTCCGTGACGTAAGAGCACTAACGTCGTGAGCGTCGAGTTCACCCAGGTTGAAAACTCCGTAACCAATGATTCATCGTCGCTTCATGCGCTCCTCTGCAGATTCGCTTCTTCACTCGCTGGAGTTCCCCATGATACTCGCCTCCCGTACCAGCGCTGGCCGGCAACTCGCCTCTGCTCTCGCAAGGTATCTTCCGGCCGACCCGGTGATCGTGGCTCTCACACCCGGAGGCTTCCGGGTTGCATTCGAGATTGCATCGGACCTTCGCTGCCCGCTCGACGCGGCCGCCGCAGTGCGCCTCGATGTGCCTGGAAGACCGCACTCGAATTTCGGCGCGGTCGGCGATGGCGAGGTGCTCCTCGACCAGACGGCCATCGATCGCCTCGCTCTGCCGGCGGCCTATGTCGAAGCCTCAGTGGAGCGGCACGCCAAGCTCATCGCAGAACGCCTGCAGGCCTTCCGCGGCGCCAACCCGCCGATCTCACTCACTGGCCGAAGCGTCGTCCTGGTCGATGATGGCCTGGCCGAGCTCCCGATTCTGACTGTCGTCGCGCGGGCGCTTCGGAGCGCCGGCGCCGTAAGCGTCATCCTCGCCACCCCGATCTGCACTACTGCCGACTCGGACTCGCTCCGGGCCCTGAGTGATTATCTAGTCCTTCTCTCCGGACCATGCGAACACCGCGGCCTCTTCGTCTGTGACGAACACTTTCTACAGACGGTCGACAGCGACATCCCGCAGCTGATCGAGCGGTCGCGGATGTGCGTCCGCCCGCTGGCTCGCTCTCCATTCCGCCTCGGTGCCCGCGCGTCGAAAATACCGTCTGCGGTTACGAGTGGCACGCCGCGCTGACGGACAGGGCGGACGCATCGAATCATTGAATCCGATCCCCCAGGCTCAGCTCCTCGCCCGCTTGCGTCGCTCACCGTGCGGCGCCTCACGCGCCACGGTCGGCGTCGCGAAGGCGGGGCGTTCCTCCGTCGACAGGCCGAGGAAGAGTCGGGCACGGTTGAGCGCATCGTCGATATTACCCGTGACATTCTCCTCGCCGAGCGAATCGTAGAGCGATGAATTGGTGATGGTCATGACCGGCTGAGAGTGCACGTCGGCCAGGATGATCATCACCCCATCCCTCTGCGAGCGCTTTACCACATCCTCGAGCGCGTGGAGTCCCGTGGAGTCGATCACCGGCACTCTCCGCATCCGGATGATCAGCACCTTTGGCTTCCCCGCCACCGTGCTCAGCGCTTCCTTGAATGTTTCCGCCGCTCCGAAGAAGAACGGTCCGTCGATTTCGTAGATCTCTACACCGCGTGGAATCTCCCGGCGCCGCACGTCGTTCGGATCGTCGGCGTCCTCCTCCCGCTCGTCGAACTCCCGGGTCACCGCGCTGACGTTGGTCGCCTCCGCCATCCGCTTCATGAACAGGAAGGCCGCCAGCACCATTCCCACCTCGACGGCGACCGTGAGGTCCACCATCACCGTCAAGCCGAACGTTACGAGCAGCACGGCGATGTCGCTCTTTGGCGCCGAGAATTCCGCCTTGAATTTGCGCCACTCGCTCATGTGGTAAGCGACCACGACGAGGATGGCGGCCAGCACCCCCATCGGGATCAGTGCGGCCCAGCGCCCGAAGAAGAGCGTGATGAGCAGCAGCGTGATCGCGTGGATGATGCCCGCGACCGGCGTCCGTCCGCCATTCTTGACGTTGGTCGCCGTCCGCGCGATCGCTCCGGTGGCGGGAATGCCGCCGAATAGCGGGGACGCGATGTTCGCCACGCCCTGTGCGATGAGCTCCATGTTCGAGCGATGCCGCGATCCGATCATGCCGTCCGCCACGACGGCCGAAAGCAGCGACTCGATCGCCGCCAGGAGCGCGATGGTGAACGCCGGCGCCACGAGGTCCCGCATGGTGGCGAGTGTGACCGACGGAAATGCGGGTCGCGGAAGCGCCGCGTGAATCGCGCCGAAGCGGTCGCCGATCGTCTCAACGGGAAGGTGCAGCACCTGGACCAGCGCCGTGGTGAGGACCAGAGCGACAAAGGGCGCAGGAAGTTTTCGGCTTACCCGCGGCCACCAGATGATGATCGCCAGCGCCAGGAAGGAGACCCCGACGGCCCAGGGATTCATCGCCGTCGCATGAAAGAAGGCAATGACCTTCTCCACGAATGGCGCCGGCACCGTCCCCATGGTGAGACCGAGAAAATCTTTGACCTGGCTCGAGAAGATGATGAGCGCGATCCCGCTCGTGAAACCCGTCGTCACCGGATACGGAATAAACTTGATGGCGCCGCCCAGCTTCGCGACGCCGAGTACGATCAGGATGACGCCCGCCATCATCGTCGCAACGGTGAGACCCTCAATCCCGTAGCGCTGCACGATGCCGTACACGATCACCACGAAGGCGCCGGTCGGCCCCCCTATCTGCACCCGCGAGCCGCCGAGCACGGAAATGATGAAGCCGGCAACGATCGCAGTGTAGAGGCCCCGCTCTGGCGATACGCCGCTCGCGATGCCGAACGCGATCGCGAGTGGAAGCGCCACGATGCCGACGACGAGTCCGGCCGAGAGATCGGCGAGAAACTGTTTTCGATCGTACGATTTGAGCGTGGTGAACAGCTTGGGAACGAGCATGCGGGACGCTAGGCCTCCGGAGCTGCGGCGCGAGTGACGAGTCGGTCTCCATGCTCCGCCGGTCGGAAGCACAGATCAAAGGCGAGGAAGATCGATTTGGAGAACGGATAGAAGATCACGGGCATGATCAGCGCCTCGGTGGGCCCGGCATATTGCAGGTAGTCCCAGGGCGGGTCGGGCCAGGTGCGTACCACGACCGTCAGAAAGACGGCAGTCGAAAAGGCTTCCGCGGCGAGGAGATTGAACCAGAGAGCACCCAGGCCATAGCCCGATTCACCGCGCGAGGTGGCGAGCCCGCACTGCGGACACACCGGCACCATTCGCACCCATCGCGTGAACATCGGTCCGCCGCCGCAGCGGGGACAGCGTTTTCGAAGCGCGCGGAGAAACATGATGGGACGGGAGGGAAGCGCGAGTGGGGTCGGCATCGAAATGTTGATCTCACTCCTGCGCTGGGAGGACGCACCGGCGGGCTGCTGCAGCCTGACCGGCGCACGATTCATGCACCCATACGGCAATACCGCCCGGGTGGCGAGTTGGAAATGTCGTCCTCAAATAGACGAGGGAATCGACTGCCCGGAGAATGGCTGGGTGGAATCGCGCCGGAGGGAGAATCCGACGCCACGCACAGTCTGAATCAGGTTTTCGTTCGTGGCTTTCTGAAGCTTCCGCCGGAGATTTCCGACGTGCACGTCCACGACGTTGCTCTCGGGATCGAAATGCATGTCCCAGACCTTTTCCAGTAACGTCGTCCGGCGGACGACCTCTTCCGGATGCAGCAGGAAGAATTCGAGGAGCTGAAACTCCTTCGGCGTAAGATCGATGGGCCGGTCGGTGGAGAACGCAATATGACGCAGCCGGTCGAGAGTGAGCGATCCGTACTTCAGCGTTTCCACGCGTTCCGCGCCGCCTCGGCGGTGCAGGGCACGGATCCGCGCCAGGAGCTCATCGAACCGGAATGGCTTGGCGAGGTAATCGTCGGCGCCGGCGTCGAGCCCGCGGACCACGTCTTCCACCGCGTCCCGGGAGGTCAGCATCAGGATCGGCGTGTTGCGTCCTTCGCGCCGGAGCTCGGTGGCGATCTGGAATCCGTTCTTCTTCGGCAGCACCACGTCGAGCAGGATCACGTCGTATTCGTAGACGTGCGCGAGCATCGTCGCCTCGTCGCCATCCGGCGCGACATCCACGACGTGGCCCTCCTCCTTGAGCCCCTGCTCAATGAACCCGGCGACCTTCCGGTCGTCCTCCACGACGAGAATTTTCATGAAGTCGAAGGTAGTGTTCCGCGATGAACAAACGCGCAAGGTAAGCTGAAGAAAGCTTTAATCGCCGATGATTTCGTCCCCGCTCAGCGTCGCCGGCAAGGTGAGCACGAAGCGACCGCCGGTGGTTCCGGGCAGCACCCGGAGCTCGCCGCCCAGCAGGCGCGCGAGCCGCCTCGAGAGTGGCAGGCCCAGTCCTGTTCCTCCCGCTTCATTCCCCTTGGTGGCGTACACATCGAACACACGTTCCGCCTCCTCCTCCGGCACTCCAGGTCCTTGATCCTCGATCGAGAAGACTACTTCATAGTCCTCGTGCGTCACCCGTACGGTTACGTCGCTCGAATCCGGCGTGTGGCGCACCGCATTTCCAAGCAGGTTGATGAGAATCTGTTCGACTCGGTGGGAATCGGTGCGGCAAGTCGGCAAGCCGGGTTCGAGCTCGGCCTTCAGCGAGATCGCGCGAGCCTGCGCCGCGGGAGTCACCCTCGACATCGCCTGGCGGACGACGCCGCCGCACTCGACATTCCGGATGGTGGGTCGAAGCCGGTCTTCGTCGAGCCGGCTCAGGTCGAGCAGATCGTTGATGAGGCCAATCGCATGTTCCGCGGACTCGAGCACCTCGAACGCCGCGCGTGGAACGGTCTTCGGGTCCTTCTTCCTTACCAGCATCTCAGCCCAGCCGAATACCGCAGCAAGGGCGTTGCGCACCTCGTGGTTCACCATCGCGAAGAAGCGTTCCCGGGTCCGGTGCAGTTGCTGCACTTCTTCGAGCAGGCGTGCGCTCTCCTCGTGCAGCCGCGCATTCTCGACCGCCGCGGCCGTCATCGCGGCCAGCAGGATGGCGACGTATTCGTCTTCTTCGCTGAATTCGCTGCTGTCCAGTTTTTCAGTGAGGTAGAGATCTCCGAGAACACCTCTGCGCCCAACGACCGGCACCCCGAGGAACGAGTGCATCGGCGGATGGTTGGGGGGAAAGCCCGATGACGCCGGATGCGCTGCCAGGTCGGGAAGGCGGACAACCCGCGCTTCGCGAATGACCAGGCCCAGCAGCCCGTGGCCTCGGGGCAGCGCCCCGATATGCTCTCGCTGCTCCTGTGTGAGACCGGAGGTGATGAAACTGTCCAGGGTCTTGCCATCCGGCGCCAGCAGCCCGATGGCAGCGTAACGGGCGCCGAGCAACTCGCGAGCGAGATCCGCGACGCGTTGCAACACGCCGTCGAGCGAGAGTTCCGCCGTGAGTTCCGACCCGGCGGCCACGAGTCGCTCGAGCCGGGCGCTTCGGGATGTCGTAGGCATGTCTTGATCCTACTCGTTCGGACCGCTGGTGGCGAGCCTGAGCCAGTCGGGCCGGCGAGTCGTCGACGGCCGTGGTCCCCGGCGCGCAATTCGATGCAGCAACGCTGACTTGCTGCTGACGGTAGTCTTGCACCTCGGCAGGGACCTTGGGCCCAGAGTCCGGGGTTATCAGCCCACGACCTGCCGGTTGTCGCCTGCCACCTGCAGCCTCCAGTTGCTAGTTTCCCGATTCAACGCCTCAATTGTGAAGAAATCTTCAGTCGCGTCTCATGGTAAGGTCAACCGATCAATCGTAGGCTCAGGGCCGTCGACCACGAAGCCAGCCGCCAGCCGCATATGAGGGAATGACATGCGCGACAAACTGCTCGATCCCTGGGTTGAAGCCATCGATGAATATCCGCTTACGGGCAGCAATGACGAGAAGCTGATGTCCGTCCTCCGGCATGCAGTGCTGGCGCCATCGAGTCACAATTCCCAGCCGTGGCGTTTCGAGATCGTGGACGGGATGCTGAACCTTTACGCGGACCGGGCCCGCGCCCTGCCGGTCGTCGATCCCGATGATCGCGAGCTGGTTATCAGCTGCGGCGCGGCGCTCGGATTCATTCGCGTTGCCTTGCGCCATTTCGGGACTGATCCGGTCATCGAGCGTTCGCCGGACCCGTCGACGCCGGACTGGCTCGCTCACATCGAGCTCGGCCAGACCCACCTGCCCACTGAGCGCGATCATGCGCTCTTTCGCGCGATCGCCACCCGCCGCACCAATCGCCGTCCCTTCGAGACCCGCCTGATTCCCGAGCCCGTGCTCGGGCGCGCGCGAGGATTGGTGGAACGGGAGTCGGCCTGGCTGCAGACGCTGCAGGATGACGCCGATCGTGAAGTGCTCGCAAACCTGATTGGTGAAGGGGACCGGGTGCAGATGGCCGACCGCAAGTTCCGGCGTGAACTCGCGGCCTGGGTGCATTCCAATCGGAGCAGCAGCAGAGATGGCATGCCCGGGTATGCCCATGGCGTCGGAGACCTCGCGGCGTCGGTCGGACCGCTCGTCATTCGCACTTTCGACATCGGCAAAGGCGCCGCGGCCCACGACCGCGATCTCGTGCGCGGCTCCCCTGTCCTGGCCGTGATGTGGACCGAGACCGACACCGCACCGGCCTGGCTTGCCGCTGGGGTCGGACTCTCCCAGGCGCTGCTGAGTCTCGAGTCGGAGAACGTGAGCGTGTCGTATCTGAACCAGGTGGTCGAGGTCCCCGAGTTAAGGCAGCGCTTGCGGGAACAGCTTGGGCGAGAAGGATACCCGCAGCTGGTGCTCCGGCTCGGCTACGGTCCTCGCATTCGCGCGACCCCGCGCCGACCGGTCTCCGAAATTATGCGTGAGCCGGAGGTTGCGGAGTAGAGTTCCCGGTAGCATTCAACAGGTGGGATTCGGGGCGGACTCGTTATCGGGTCCGCCCTGGTTTTTTTCGGTGTTCGGTGACGCGTAGACTGGAGCCGTCCAGCAGGAAAATGATCATGGGCATGAGGCGGGCTGAGTTGATCCTTGGTCATGTCCCACGCCTCTACACTCTATCTCGTCACTCCGCGGGCCGATGCGCGCGTGCTCGAGTCCTTGCGGAAGCACTATCCCGCGCTGCGAATCCTGAACGGCGGTGCGGAAGTGCCGCTCGATGGGTGTGCCCCGGAGGAGGTGCTCTCGGCCTGCCGCGCCGTCGGCCTGACCGTCCGGGGTAGTCGTGTCACGCGGATCCGCATGAACGAGGCTGTGGAATAGCGGCGGGTTGACGAAGGAAAGGCGAGGTCTAGGTTTCGCTCTCCCGGGAACCCCCCTGTCGAGGCTCCACAGTGCCGCTTTCGTTCCTCCACGACATCGTTCGATCCATCGCCGACTTCCTGAACATCGAATCCGGGGCTCTGACCCGCGGCTTCGTTCGCATCGTGACGATCTGGGTCGGAGCCTGGCTCGCCCATCGGGCCATCCGCGTGATGGCCCGGCGGATTATCGAAGCGGTGGACGACGGCGACGATACCACGATGACGCTCCGCGAGAAGCGGGG
>JBDUEA010000009.1:0-40797 GCA_040002695.1 Gemmatimonadota bacterium
GGGCGCCGGTCGTAACTAAAGCGACGGCCCGGCTGGTGTCGCTAAAGCGACGGGGGATTCTTCCGACGGAGTCGATCAGAATGCGATGACGCACCCCAATGCCCGCTGGGGCAGCAGCCGGCGCAATGCCGCCGGCCAGGTTATGCCCGAGTGATCTTCTGGAACCGCGCCGTAAGGTCCTTGGTGACGGGACCCATCTTCCCGGTGCCGATAATCCGGCCGTCGAGCGAGCGGATCGCTGCAACTTCGGCGGCGGTACCGGTGAAGAACGCCTCGTCGGCGGTGTAGACGTCGTACCGATTCAGCAGGGTTTCGCGAACCGGGATTCCCGCCTGGGCCGCAAGCTCCATCACGACATCTCGGGTAACGCCTTTGAGAATTCCGGAGTACGGCGGTGGCGTGAGCAGCGTGCCCTGTTTCAGAATGAAAATATTCATCCCCGAGGCTTCTGCGACGTAGCCGGAGCTGTCGAGCATGAGCACTTCGTCCGCACCCGCGTTGGTCCCTTCGATCTTGGCGAGGATGTGCGCGAGATAATTGAGGGATTTGACCCTCGGGGAGAGCGACTCGCGGTGGGGAATCGGCGTACCCGCCGTGATCACCGCGAGTCCCTCCTCGTAGCGCTCAGGTGGCCAGAGCTTGATCGTGTCGAAGATGATGAACGCGGTCGACTTCGGGCATTTTCGCGGATCGAGTCCGAGGTCGCCGACTCCGCGCGTCACGACATGACGGAGGTAGGCCTCCTTGAGTCCCGAGCGTCGGACGCCCTCGAGCGTGATCTCCGCCATCTCCTTCTTTTCCAGAGGCACACTGAGCATGATCGCCTTGGCGGAGTCGTATAACCGGTCGATATGGTCCAGCAGCCGGAAGGCCTTGCCATTGTAGACCCGCATGCCCTCGAACACGCCGTCTCCATAGAGGAGACCGTGATCGAAAACCGAAATCTTTGCCGTGTCGTTGTCGCACCACTTCCCGTCCAGCCAGATGGTCGTCACACGCGCTCCCGTACGAGGTCGGGCGGTTCCGGTGGCGGCCGCCTTGGGCGGGGAATGTGGCAGGGTGGGGACAGAGACGGTAGGGGGAGGAAAGAACGGTGAGAAGTCAGCACTAAGCGGTGAGCGGGAGCATCGGTTTGAACCGAGCTCAATCGTTCTTCACTACTGCGCCGCCGCAACTCGAGCCAGCGCCGGCAGTGCAGCCGAAACAATGCGGGCCAGTCACGATTTCACGGTGAGCGAGCAGCGCGGGATCGAAGTCGTGGATGCTGCGCGGCGCGCCTGGCGCCAGCGACAGGTCGAGCATCTGGTTGAAGTCGCAATCGTACAGCGTCCCGTCCCACCCGACGGAGAGGGTATCCCGGCACATGAGGCCGGCGGCAGCGGCAGGATTGAACGCCTGCACGAGGCGCGAGAGATAGGCCTCGGTCTGCCCCTTCTCCTCGAGATGGTCGAGGAATCTGCTGATGGGCATGTTGGTGATCGTGAACAGTCGGTTGAAAACGATCCCGTAGCGGCGTTGCAGCTGACCCTTCCAGTCCCGTTCGGCGGCGGCCTGGTTGGCCGGCAGAAAGGCACCGACGGGATTGGTGACGAGGTTGAGTATGAGTCCGCTCCCCTCCGCGCCGTAGCCGAGGCGGTTGAACTCGCGCAGTGCTGCAATGGAATCCTCGAACACACCATCCCCGCGCTGGGCATCGGTCTGGTGCGCCTGGAAATACGGCAGCGATGCGATGACCTCGACACGATGCGCGGCCAGGAATTCCGGCAGGTAGCGATAGTTCGGGAGACGGGTGATCGTCAGATTGCAGCGGTCCATGACCTGACGCCCGAGCGCGCTCGCGGCTTCCACGATGTGGCGGAACTGCGGGTGCAGCTCCGGTGCACCCCCAGTGATGTCGAGCACCGGGATATCGTTCTCCGCAAAGACCCGGAGAGAGGCGTCAACGATGTCCGGGGGCATCATTTCGACGCGATCGGGCCCGGCATCGACATGACAGTGCCGGCAGGTCTGATTGCATTTCCTCCCGACATTGAGCTGCAGTACGCGGAGGTGCGTCGGCCGGAGAGGAAAGCCGTCGCCGCTCCCCAGCATCTGTTCGAAGCTGTGAGCCAGCGGGATTTCATCGAGCCGGCGCTTCTGGGCCGCGGTGCTCGAGAGCGGGTGCCGCTGTTTCTGCAGCGTAGGGAGGACGGCCATTCCGACGTTACATGCCGAGGCGCTGGAGGTGATTCCGCATCTGGACGCCGTGGACCAGAGACGCCCCGCCGCGAATGGCGGCCGCGACGTGAACGGCCTCGGTCATCTGCTCCTCATTGGAGCCCTGTTCCAATGATGCGGTGGTGTAGGCATCGATGCAGTACGGGCATTGCACCGCGTGCGCGACAGCGAGGGCGATGAGCGCTTTTTCGCGCGCCGACAGCGCGCCTTCCTCGAACACCGCACCGTACCACGCGAGAAATTTATCCCAGAGCTCCGGGGATCCCTTCCCCATTTCAGGGAAACGGGCAAGATCCGGCGCGTGATAGTAGTGTCCATCGTCCATAGCGACCTCGAGAGAGTGCGACAGACCGTCCGGCGCGGAAAGTCCGAGTACTAAAGATACGCGATGGTGATGGAATTGGATCCGAAGAGTACGCTGCGAGCGACGACTCGAGCGGTTCGAGCCTTCCACCGCGAGGTAACGGAGGTGACGGCCTCAACCAACCACGAGGACTGCCTCCGATGCGCGAAGAGGCAGCCCCTACCGGCGGCCGCCTCCCGAGTGTAAATACGTCTCTGTCGTGCGTTTAACACATGAGGGCGGTGGGAATCGAACCCACGACCTAGAGATTAAAAGTCTCTTGCTCTACCAATTGAGCTACGCCCTCGGCGCGGGAAACGTGGCCTCTCACCTGCCGAAACTCAAGACCTCACGAGATCCGGTCTCGATCCAGGAACCGGATTCTGGAAAGCTCGCTCGATGCCGAGAATTCGAAGCACCACACCCCTGCTCACTACCGGTGGCTTCATCGCTCTCGGGATTGCGCTCCTGACCAGTCCCCTCGCGGCCCAGGAAAACGGGGACTCGACCCGTTCGACCGACCGCTGGCAGGTAACACTGCCCAACAGTGAATATGTCTGGGACATTCAGCTGGTCGGACTCCGAGGGGACTCTCTCGTCTATCGTCGCGCGGACTCCACTGGTACCGTCCCCGTCGACCAGATCACCGAGATCCGGCTGATCCAGAAGACCGAGATGGCAGTGGGTGGTTCTGCCGGCGGAGCCATGGCCGCGCTCACCGGTTCGGGTGACGAGATACATGATTTCATGGCGCTGGATCTCGCGGAACGCATAACGGCGCTGAAAGAGATTCTCCGGGCCCACCCTCCTCAGAAGCCCTGACATGCCGACAGTGACCTCAGTCGCGCATCAGACGATGCGCGGAGACTGGAACGCGCTCGCGGACCGCGCGCTCGACGGTATTGCTCCATCGCCGGACGAGGCGCTCTCGGTGCTGCGTGCTCCCGATGACGACCTCCTGCCGCTGCTGTACGCGGCATTCCGGGTTCGCCAGCGGCATCACGGCCGAGACGTCCGTATCCACGTCCTTCAAAACGCGAAGAGCGGGCTCTGCCCGGAGGACTGCGCATTCTGCAGCCAGTCCACCAAATTCGCGACGGGGGTGGATCGGTACCAGCTGCAGACGGTCGACGAGCTCGTAGCTGGGGCGCATCGGGCGCACGAGATGGGCGCCGTGAAATATTGCATGGTGACGAGCACGCGCGGTCCCTCGCAGCGCGATCTCGACGTTATCTGTGCCGCCACCCGCCGCATCAAGGCCGAGCTCGAGATCAACATCTGCACGTCGCTCGGACTGCTCAAGGATGGGCAGGCCGAACAGCTGGCGGCCGCAGGCGTCACACGGTTCAATCACAATCTCGAGAGCTCGCGCCGACACTTCCCGGAAATCTGTTCGACGCATGGATACGACGACCGGATCCGGACCGTTCAGGCAGTGAAGCGGGCAGGAATGGAGGCGTGCTGCGGCGGCATCATGGGCATGGGAGAATCCCTCGAAGACCGCGTGGCCCTCGCCTTCGAGTTGCGGGCGCTCGAGGTCGAATCCATTCCGGTGAACTTCCTCGATCCGCGCCCCGGCACTCCGCTTGGTGATACACCTCGCCTTTCTCCGCCCGACTGCCTTCGCGCGCTGGCCATGTTTCGGTTCGTCAATCCTTCGCGTGACATCAGGGTCGCGGGCGGCCGCGAGGTGAATCTCCGGAGCCTGCAGCCACTCGCACTCTTCCCCGCCAATTCCATTTTCTGCAATGGATATCTCACCACACCCGGCCAGGGCCCGGACGCGGACATCCAGATGATTCAGGATGCCGGCTTCCGGGTGGCCGAGCTGGTACCGTCGCTGTAATGGCCTGAATGTGATTGAAGGAGATCTCCCCTCGAGCACCATGCTCCGCGCGTGGGACGACGCCCATCTGTGGCATCCGTTCACGCCGCATTCGGTGTATCGAGACGAGGAGCCACTCCTGATTGCGGGCGGCGAAGGTCACTATCTCATCGACACGGAGGGTCGCCGCTACCTCGACGGCGTTGGTTCGCTCTGGTGCAATCTCTTCGGGCATCGCCGCCCCGAAATCGACTCCGCCATCGCCACGCAGCTCGGGCGGATCGCCCACTCGACTCTGCTCGGCCACTCGAACATCCCGGCAATTGAGCTCGCGAAGCGGCTCATCGACGTGGCACCGCCCGGACTCAACCGTGTTTTCTTCTCCGATGACGGAAGCACCGCGGTCGAGGTCGCCCTCAAGATCGCCCTGCAATACTGGCAACAGGCCGACGGTGGACGTGAGTCGCGGCGTCGCACATTCGTCTCGCTCGGAAGCGCATACCACGGGGATACGATCGGTGCGGTCTCGCTCGGAGGTATCGACCTCTTTCATCAGCGCTATCAGCCACTGCTGTTCGAAACTGTCCCGGTCCCCTCGCCGAACTGTTATCGATGCCCAGTGGGACAGACACGCGAGTCGTGCCACCTCGAGTGCATTGACGAACTCGAGCGGATCATCCTGAGGCACGGGGACACTCTCGCCGCGGTCGTGCTCGAATCCGGGTTGCAGGGCGCAGCGGGAATGATCGTGATGCCGGATGGTTACCTGCGGCGGGCACGCGAGCTTACCGAACGGGTCGGCGCGCTGCTGATTCTCGACGAAGTCGCGATGGGATTCGGCCGGACTGGCCGGATGTTCTCCTGCGAACGCGAAGCCGTCGCGCCGGATCTGCTCTGCCTCGCGAAGGGTCTGACCGGCGGCTATCTGCCAATGGCCGCGACACTCACCACGGAACGGATTTTCAAAGCATTTCTCGGAGCACCGGCGGAGGGGCGCACCTTCTTCCACGGCCACACATATACCGGAAATCAATTGGCGGCGAGCGCGGCACTGGCGACGCTGGACATTTTCGAGAGGGAACCCGTGCTCGAGCGGGTGCGCGAATCCAGCGCGTGTCTTGCCCGGGAGCTCGCGCGCCTGGGAAAGCTTCCGGCAGTGGGAGAGATCCGGCAGCTCGGACTCGCCGCAGGCATTGAACTGGTAAGCAACCGGGAGACGAAGGCTTCGTATCCCGCGGCCGAGCGCCGAGGAATGCGGGTGTGCCGCGCGGCACGCGAGCGTGGCGTATTTCTTCGACCGCTGGGCGATGTGATCGTCCTCATGCCTCCGCTGACGATCAGCGATGAGGAAATCGTCCAGCTCGTGGACGCGATCGAATTCGGAATTTGTGAGGTGTGCTCATGACCGGTCAACCACCCGACAGTTCAATGCCCGCGCGGACTCCCAAGTCCGCCGCACCGCGAAAACCGCGCACGAAGGGCGCGAGGTCCCCGAATCCGACTACGACGCCGGCTCCGCAGAATGTGACGCTCATCGTCGGGACTGATACCGGCGTGGGAAAGACCTGGGTGACCTGTGCCGTCGCGCGGGCGCTCATCGCCGCGGGCCAGCAGGTCATCGCCATCAAACCGGTCGAGACCGGCGATCCGATCTCCGGTAACCCGGACGACGAGGACGGCACGTTGCTGGCGGTCGCGACCGGACAGGCGGAGCCACGGCGGGCTCTCATCCGGCTCAAATCACCGGTCGCTCCCGCGATCGCCGCCGACCTCGAGGGCATCACGATCGACACCGACGAACTCGTGACGAGAATCCGCGCATTCTCGGCGAATCGCTCGATAACACTGGTCGAGACCGCGGGCGGGGTTCTCGCGCCGCTCACCTGGCATGACAACGCACTGGACCTCGCGCACAAGCTCAACGCTCGGGCGCTCCTCGTTGCGGTCGATCGGCTGGGAACGATCAATCACACGCTACTCACCCTGCATCGACTCAAAGCGGATCGTGTGCCGGTTGTCGGCGTAGTGCTGACCGCGCCCGAAGTGCCCGACGAATCCACTCGCTCCAATGCCGCCGCGATCGCCAGGCTCTCCGGCATGGATCTCGTCTGGCCGGTTCCCCGGCTCGCGGATCCGATGCAGGCGGCGGAAGCGCTGAAGGAAGTTGCCGGATGGTTGCTTCCGTGACTCGCCAGGAGATAAGCCGTGAACTGGAGACAGTAGGCGATTAGCGGTTAGCGGTTAGCGGGTTGCTGAAACGAAACTCCGCCGTCCGGATTTCAAATTCCGGACGGCGGAGATTTTTTTCGAACTGGCCTTGCGTGTCGAAGCGTCTCGCTATTCGCCATCGCCCCCGGTAGCCGGACGTTTCTGCAGCCGCTCGATTGTTTTTGACACCCGATCGCGCGACGCATCAGTCTTGAGTGATCCCTGGGCGGCCGTGAGCGAGCTGATTGCCTGCGCGGGAGGCATGCCGAATTCGAACGCCTGGAGCACGTCGCCGGCGACTCTCGTGCGCGGATCGTCGAGGTGCTGGACGAGGACATTGAGTGCGGCCGTGCTCCCATGACTCGCGAACGCGGCAAGCACGAATGCCGGAGAGTTCTGATCCCCGAGGTGTGCCGCTACGGCATCTACCAGCGTCGTGTCTCCCGACTGAATTGCACCGCCCAGCGCCGCGTTCTGGATGGCGTTCTGATAGGACGGCGTTTCGAGACCCTTGAGAATCATCGCGCGCCGGCCGGCGGTATCGAGGAGAACGAGTGCGCTGAGGGCGGCGCCCCGTACCTGGTAGCTCGTATCCTTCTCGAGCGCATTCTTGAGGACCGGAATGGCGCCCTCCGGCGCAAGGGCGCCAAGCGCATGGGCCGCGGCTTCCCGCACCTGCGCCGAGGTGTCACGCATGCCCGCCTCGATCGCGGTCTTCGACGGATCACCCGGAATCTTGCCGAGCGCAGTCAGGGCCCAGGAGCGGGTGAGGTAATAATCGGCTGACGTCGCGGCGGTGGCGAGGGCGCTCGCTGATTCGGCATCCTTCCTGGCGCCGAGCGTATTGATTACCCACTGCCGGTTCCACAGATTCGGATCCGCGGCAAGCTGATGCGCCAGCCAGTCCGTCGGCTGCTCGAAGCTGAGCTTCTTGAGGATGGTGTTGCCGTCGTCAAAGATCACCATCGTCGGCGCCGAGGCGACGTTCGGGATCACGATCGACTGCTCGCGGGCGTACACCGAATCGCGATGAACGACGTCGCCGCTCGCGGTGCCGACTCGCACGGTAACCGGCATCCGGAATACCGCGGGCGTGGTGTAGCGAAGGCCGGTGCTGTCCGCCTTGGACGTGTCCACCTGAGTCTGCTTGACGCTCAGCGTCAGCGACTTTGCAGTAGAGTCCCAGGCAGCCGTGACGGTGAATTCGGGGTAGCCCGCCTGATAGAACCATTCATCCATGAACCAGTCGAGATTTTCGCCGGTTGCCTGCAGCACCGCCTGACGGAAGTCATCGGTCACGGCTCCGCCGAGCTGGTGGTCGGTCAGATACCGATGCACGGCTGTCCAGAACCGCTCGGGCCCGAGATAGTTCTGCAGCATCTCGAGCACCAGCGCGCCCTTGGGATAGATGTTATTCGACGCGGCCGACGCGAGGGGCATGCGTCGACGCGCGTCGATCCCCATGAACTGGCGATATTCATCCGCGTAATAATCTTCCTCCGCGTGTTTCCCCAGTTTCGTCTTCCAGTACTGTCCCGGCATGAACTCGGCGAATCCTTCATTCAGCCACATATTCGCCCAGTTGGCGGTGGTGACGTAGTCGCCGAACCACTGATGGGCCAGTTCGTGCGGAATGAGGATGTACTGGTACCAGGGGCGGTCCGCATAGGCGCGGGTATCGGGAAGCCAGTCGACCAGTGTCGTGGCGCTCACATTCTCCATGCCGCCGAAGAAGTCCGCCACGGTCGTCTGCGCATACTTGGCCCAGGGATACTTCACGCCGGTGAGCGACGAATAGACGTCGATCATGTCCGGCGTCACGTGAAAGAGGCGGCGCGCCCGGGCACTGTCCTCGCGATAGACGTAGTAGTCAACCGGCACGCCTTTCCACGTGTCGCTGATCTTCACCAGCGGCGCCACGATCAGGGACACCAGATAGGTGGCAGACGGCTTGTCCTCTCGCCAGGTCACCGTGTGATTTCCGCCAGGGAGCTTGCGGTCGAGCACCAGCGTGCCATTGGAAACGGCCGTGAAGCCAGCGGGGACGGTCGCCGCCAGTTCCCAGCTCGCCTTGTCGTTGGGGAAGTCATACGTCGGGAACCAGTAGTGATTACTGTGATCTTCACCCTGGCTCCAGAGCTGGCGTGGCCGGCGACTCAGCCCGGTATCCGCCTCGATGAACGTGAGTCCCTGTCCTCCCTCGACGTGGCCATGGTAAGTCACGCTGAAGCGCACGGTGTCCCCGAAGCCGATCGCGCGCGAGAGCCGGACGACGAGCGTGTCTCCGGACGTCGCGTGGGCCAGCGGGTGCGCCGCCGCGTCGGTCACCGCATCAATCGTCAGCAGCTTCCCGGCATCCACGATCACCGAATCGAAATGCGGCCGGAGCGCGACGAGCGTGAGCGTCACCTTCCCGCTGAACGACGCGCTGTCCCAGTTGAACGACCCGATCTCGATCCGCTCGTGCAGCAGGTCATAGTCGTGGGACCGGCTGTACTGATCGTTCGTCATCCGCTCCGCGTTGGTCTGAGCCGCGAGCGGTGCGGCGGCGGCAAGCACGGTGAGCGATAATAGTGCGACGCGCATCAAGGACTCGTGGGTCGGAAAGTGGATGGGTGTGAATGATGATCGACATCGGCTCGCGACACGTTGTGACGCGGACCGGAAGCGTTCAATCGAGGCGCTGGACGGGTACCAGACGGGCGGGTTCGGGGCAAAGGTTTCACGCGGGGTGACGTGATCACATCTCGAGCGTCAACTGGCCGACCGGTCCGAATGTCTGGCGATGATGCGGAGTGGGTCCCTGCGCGGAGAGCCCGGCGTGGTGCACCCGAGTTCCGTACCCGACGTTGCTCTCCCATCCATAACCCGGATAGCGCAGGGAGAGGCGCTGCATCAGCGTGTCGCGAACCGTCTTCGCGATGATGCCGGCCGCCGCGATCGAATAGCACAGCGCGTCTCCATCGACCAGCGCCTCATGGGCGTATCCGACCTCGGGAAGCGGAAGCCCGTCGATCAGGATGTGGCAATGCGGAGGAACCGGATTATTCCTGCCGCGACGCACGCCGCTGAGGAGCGAGGCGAGCCGGCAGATGGCGCGCCGCATGGCGATCGCCGTCGCGACTCTGATGTTGAACCGGTCGATCTCCCGCGACGACGCGGCGCCGAGGGCAAAATGCAGCAGCGTGGTCCGAAGCTCGGGAATCAGTGCCGCACGCTGGGCAGCACGGAGTTCCTTGCTGTCGCGGACGCCGGGCACGCAGCGAACGCCGGCGGGAAAAACAACGGCCGCGGCCACCACTGGACCTGCCAGGGGGCCACGGCCAACCTCATCGACGCCAATGAGCAACCGCGACTCGGACCAGAGTGCCGCTTCCCGTTCAAGGGAAGGAGCTGGCCGGGCAGCAGCTGCGGGCACCGACTAGTTCTCCCGCTTCTCCTTGATGCGGGCAGCCTTGCCGCTGACCGCGCGCAGGTAATACAGCTTCGCGCGCCGCACCCGGCCTTTTCGGATGACTTCGATCGACGCCAGCGTGGGACTGTGAAGCGGGAAGATGCGCTCGACGCCGACGCCCGCGGACACCTTGCGAACCCGGAAGGTTTCGCTGATTCCGCCGCCGCGCTTGCCGATGCAGAGGCCTTCGAAGGCCTGCAGCCGCTCCTTGTCGCCTTCGCGCACGCGAACCATCACGCGAATCGTGTCGCCCGCCTGAAATGCCGGAATGTCTGAGCGCAGGCCTTCGCGCGCTGCCGCCGCTAACCGTTCCATGACTTCCTCCTGTGCGGGGGCGCGCGGGGCGCGCGCCCTCGGTGTGCCGGCCGCTACGGCCGATGCTGTTCCAGATGCTTCTGCCACAATTCGGGCCGCCGCTCGGCGGTCAATCGCTCGGCTTCGGCCTGGCGCCACGCCACGATCCGCGCGTGATCACCGGAAAGCAGAACGTCCGGTACTGCGAGGCCCCGAAATTCCGCGGGCCTGGTGTAACTCGCCGGGCTCAGGAGCCCTTCGTAGTGCGAATCAGAGCTGGCTGATTCATGATCGCCGAGCGCGCCCGGCAGCAGCCGGGTCACGGCGTCGATGATGCAGAGCGCTGCGGGTTCGCCACCAGAGAGTATGAAATCTCCCAGCGAAATTTCTTCGGTCGCCAGCCGCTCCGCTACGCGCTGATCGACATCTTTATAGTGCCCGCAGAGCAGCGTGAGCCGGGGCCCGATCGAAAACCGCACTGCGTCATCGTGAACGAACGGCCGTCCGCGCGCCGAAAGCAGGATGATGGGACCGCGAGCGGCGGTTTCGGCAGGAAGCTCGAGCGATTCCACCGCCTCGAAAAACGGCTCCGGCTTGAGCACCATGCCGGCGCCACCCCCGTAGGGATAGTCGTCTACGGTCCGGTGCCGATCGTGCGCGAAGTCTCGAAGCTGCACCAGCCGGTAGTCCACCAGGCCCGCCGCGGCGGCTCGACCGGGAATGCTCGCCGCGAGATACGGGGCGATGGCCTCCGGAAACAGCGTCACGACGTTGATCGTCAGCATCGGTCCTGGCCGCGGGCTCGCGAATCCGGAGAGCGCCTACTGATCCAGCAGTCCTTCGGGCAGCACCACCGTGAGCCGCCGCTCGTCCCGCTCGACACGCACCACGAATTCCTTGCGATACGGCAGCATGAACTCGCGTTTTGGTCCCTGCACTTCGATGACCAGACCACCGGCCACCTCATATACTCCCGTCACCAGGCCGAGCGGTTCGTCATCCTCGGCGCGCACGGAGAAACCTTCGAGCTCGTGGATGTAGACCTCGCCATTCGCGGGCGGCGCCAGTCCGGCGATGTCGGCGCCGAGAAACTGTCCACGCCAGGTCTCCATGTCGTCGCGGGCGTCTACCTCACGAAACTTGAGCAGCCACTCCCGGTGGTAGCCTCGGCTTCGTTCGATGACGTGCGGCCCGCCGACCACCGTCCCTTCCAGATCCATCCGCCAGAGCTCTCGACCCGGTGTGAACACCGCGTCGGGATCGTCGGTCAGCGGGAAGATCGTGAACTCACCCTTCAATCCGTGCGGCTTCCGAAGGCGACCCACCACCAGGTGGCGGGCGTCGGGCATCGTCAGGCGGTCGCCGTCTTGAAGACGCCGGCACGCTTGAGAATCGAGTGCACGGTCTCGGAGGGCGTCGCGCCCTTCGCAATCCACTCACGCGCCTTTTCGGCGTCGACGGTGAACTGCTCCTTTTCATTCCGCGGATCGTAGGTGCCGATGGTCTCGATGAACCGCCCGTCACGCGCTGCTTCGCGGTCGGCGATGACGATCCGGTACAGCGCGAGTCCCTTCCGCCCGACCCGGCGGAGACGAATACGAGTGGCCATAGTTCCTGTCCTGAGAAGAAACGGTTCCGAGGTTATCCGGGAAAGCCGCCACGACCGAACGGCAGCTTCATGCCCGGTTTTCCGGCGCCCTTCATGAGCTTCTGCATCTGCTTGAACTGCGCCAGCAACTGATTCACTTCCTGTACGGTCCGGCCCGAGCCCTTGGCGATGCGGAGCCGTCGCGATCCGTTCATGAGATCCGGATCGGCCCGCTCCTTCGGCGTCATCGAGAGCACGATGGCCTCGACGTGCTTGAGCTTCTTGTCGTCGACGTTGGCGGCATTGAGCATGGCCGGATTCACTCCGGGCAGCATGCCGAGCACGTTCTTGATCGGCCCCATCTTCTGCATCTGACGCATCGCCGTCAGAAAATCCTGGAGATCCAGGCCTTTCTTCGACGTGGCCTTCTTCGCCAGCTTCTCTGCTTCGGCCTGGTCGACCGTGGCCTGCGCGCGCTCGACCAGCGACAGCACATCGCCCTGCTGGAGAATCCGGCCAGCGAGACGCTCCGGATGAAACGGCTCCAGCGCATCCAGCTTTTCACCGACGCCGATGTACTTGATCGGCGCGTGGGTGACACCGTAAATGGAGAGCGCCGCGCCACCGCGGGCATCGCCGTCCATCTTTGTGAGCACCACGCCGGTGATGCCGAGCGCCTCGTGGAACCCGCTCGCGATCCGCACCGCGTCCTGGCCCGTCATGCCGTCCGCGACCAGGAGAATTTCGTGCGGCTTGATCGCGGCCTTGAGCGTCTTAAGCTCGTCCATCATGGCGTCGTCGATCTGCAGGCGGCCGGCCGTGTCGACAATGACGGTTCGCGCCCTCGCCTTGCCCGCCGCGACGATCCCACGCTTCACAATGCCCAGAACGTCCGTGACGTCCGGCTCCGAGTGAACGCCGACGTCTACCTGTTGTCCGAGCGTCACCAGCTGATCGACGGCCGCGGGACGATACACGTCGGCCGCAATCAGGAACGGCGCCTTCTGTTCGAGCTTGAGCCGCCGCGCGAGCTTGCCGGCGGTGGTCGTCTTGCCCGAGCCCTGCAGTCCGACGAGCAGGATGATCGTCGGGGGAACCGAGACGAATGCGATCGGCGCCTGTTTCTCGCCGAGCAGCACCACCAGTTCGTCGTAGACGATCTTGACCAGCTGTTGACCCGGGCGGACAGCCTTGAGGACCGAAGCGCCAATCGCCTTCTCTTGCACCCGCTCAAGAAATTGCCGGGTCAGATCGAAGCTGACATCGGCCTCGAGGAGAATCCGGCGGACCTCACGCAGTCCTTCCCGGACCGCATCCTCGCTGAGCACGCCACGTCCAGTGATCTTCTGGAGCGCGGCGGAGAGTTTGGAAGACAGCTCGTCGAACATAAGCCCAGCAGAATAACAGACTTAACCCGGCAAGGCAAGGAGAACCCGACCGGTAGTCGCTCGAGTCGCGAATCCGTCTTTCACTCGCCGAGCACTCGCGACGGGTCAATTGAATGTGGGATGGGGATTTGCGAGGAAATGCCCTGGCTGGCGTTGATCCGGTACCGCTGCGCCGAGGCCCAACTCCTACCATGCGTCGTCACCTCACCTCCAGGAGACCGCGCATGTCATCACCCTCCGTTCCAATTTCGGAATCAGCCCTGCAGGAGCGCACCGCCACCGGTGCCAGGGTCGCGGACCGGCTCGCCGAAGTCCTCCATCAGGGACCCGAGGCCGCGCTCACACTCGCCCGCGGCTACTCCGCCGAGGAAATCGCCCTCGGCCTGACCTTTCTCACCACCGTGATCGAAGTTGCCGCGCTCTCGGCGCGTACGCTCGCGGAAGTGGTCGAGGAGCGGCGCCATCCGTCAATGCCGGGCGGCTGGCATTGAAGCTCCGGCAGGCGGTGCCTCATTGATGAGCCGGCTCTCCGGCAGCGAATCCCATCCATGCCAGGCTTCCGGTGCGATGACGAGTCGCACCGCCGGATGTCCGGCGAGCTCGAACGAACGTTCCTCGAGTCGGTAGCCGAGCTTGCGCCTCGCCTGCAGGCGGCCCATCGCTTCATTGAGAAAGCGGAAGCGCGAGGGGATATCGTCCCACACGCTCACCCAGAGCAACGCCGCGCCGCCCGGCGACTCGTAGAGTCGGTAACGGTCACCGCCCCAGCCGATTGCAATCGGCGTGTTCACTTCGGAAGCCCCGCTCAGTTCGGCCAGCAGAATCCGTATGTCGAGCTCGCCGAGAACGTCTTCATAAAGCGCCTTCGGTCCGGAGTCCGCGAATCGCACGCTCAACGGCTGATCATTCCGGCCATAGCGGTATGGATGCAGGATCTGCTCGGTCGAGGTCGGCATGTACCGGCCGAATGGCACCGTGTCCTTCCGCTCGGAGCCCAGCCACCAGCGCATGAAATCGGCGCCGGCGAGGTAGGGGAAGATAAGTTCCTCGCGGATGACGCGGGGGGCGCGCGCGAAAACCGGCATCGAGGACTGCTGCGCCTTTACGCCTTCGCGGTAGGTCTCCCAGAATTCCGGCATCGAGAAAAGATTCTGCTTTGGTACCATCACCTGCAACCCGCCGAGGGTCGCCTGTCCTTCGAGCACCGCCTGTGCTGCGGTCAGGCGATCGTTATCCCCGGTCTGGTGCATGATCGAGTCGAGCCTCACATACTGGTGCTGAAGCGCATGGACCAGCTCATGCGCGACGACCACCCGAAGCTGTGCCGGATCCGCGCCTGACACCACGAACAGCCTGCTGGAATCGGGGTCGTAAAATCCGACGATCTGTTCCGTCAGCAGATCGAGCAGCAGCGGACGGAGCTCGACCGTGTCGGGAAACATGCCGAGGAGACGGTACGCTTCCTGAAGTCCGCGCGCCTTTCCGAGCGGCAACTCCGCATCGAGCTTGTGGATCAGGTACGCGCGCACCTGTTCCCTGCTCCGGACAGACGATACAGGCGCGTGGGTAAATCGGAGCCCCACAGCATGCTCGACTGCCGGCCGGAGGCTGTCGACCAGCCGGGTGACATCTTCCCCGTCCTGCGAATTGACCGGCGCACCGCGGCAACCAATCACTGAGGCCACCGCGCCCGCGAGGACCCCCGCGGAGACGAACGGCTTGAAAATTCGATTCATTAGACCCTGAGATAGCCCCGGTACCACGCGATCAGCGTCGGCCCGACCAGGTAGGTCGCGGCGGCGCCAAGCGAGAGAAAGATTCCGAAGGGAACGAGTTTTTTTCTGCCGATCAGCGAGATCGTCCCGAAAATGATCGTGCCGAGCAGCGCGCCCAGAAAAATCGTCAGGAGCACGCCCTCCCAGCCAAGGAACGCTCCCACCATCGCCATCATCTTGATGTCCCCACCGCCCATCGCCTCTTCTTTGAACATTCGTCTGCCAGCCGCGCCAACGAGCCAGAGCACTCCGAATCCTACCGCCGCGCCGAGTAACCCGTGGCCGATGGCTGATGCCCCGCCCGGCAGGGTGAAGAGCATGCCGATGACGAAGCCCCCGAGGGAAAATTCATCCGGGATGATGTACTCCCTCCCATCCGTCATCGCGATGCCGAGAAGGATGGTGAAGAGGAGCGCGCCGCGCAGCGCTTCGAGGCCCACGCCCTGGTGCCAGAACATGTAGGCCCAGATCAGGGCCGTCGAAAGCTCCACGAGGGGGTACATGTAGCTGATGCCGGCACCACATTTCCGGCAGCGTCCCCGCAGCAGCAGCCATGAGATGATCGGGATATTGTCGTACCACCTGATGCCGCTGTCGCAGCCGGGGCAGCGCGAGGGTGGCCGCACGACCGACTGATCCGCCGGCCAGCGCAGAATGCAGACATTGAGGAAACTCCCAACCATCGAGCCGATGAGAGCGGCCAGCACCGCGACCAGCGGCCCGGGAAGCCAGGCGAGATCAGCGAGCACGTTGAACCTCGTGCAGAAGAATGCCGGTCGCGACGGCCACGTTCAGGGATTCCGCTCCGTGGCTCAGCGGGATGGACACCCGTTCGCTCGCGGCCGCCACCATCGCAGGGCGGGCGCCCGCGCCTTCGTTGCCGACCACCAGCGCAAGGCGGTCAGGCACGGACATTCTCGAGACCGGAGTCCCCGCCGCATCCGCCACCCAGAGCGCAATTTTCCCGGCGCGGATCCAGTCGAGCAGCGCCGCATCCTCGACCGCGGGCGCGGGCAGACGAAAGAGGGCACCCATGCTTCCCCGAAGCACCTTTGAATTGTTGAGGTCTACCGTGCCGGCGAGCGAAACCAGCCCCGCCGCTCCGAGGCCGAGCGCGGTCCTCGCGATCGTCCCCACATTGCCTGGATCCTGGACACCGTCCAGCACGACCACGACCGCGGACGGACCGAGCGGGATATCGGCGAGCGTCCATTGCCTCGGAGCGATAACGGCGATGATACCCTGCGGCTGCTCGGTATCGGCCAGCTCGCCGAGCTCCCGGTCGCTCAGTTCGGCGATGGGCACGCCCGCTTCATGCAGCGCTACCTTGAGCGACTTTCCCCGCGATGTACCTTCCAGCGCCGGAGAGACGACCGCACCGCGTATTTCGACATTCGCCGCCTGTGCCTCTTCGACGAGGCGCACGCCTTCGGCTACGGCGAGACTGCGCCGCTCGCGTCCGCGTCGCCGTCCCAGATCCCGAATGGTGGTCACGAGAGAGTGAGACATGTCCGTATTCTGCCGTGGGACACCGTTAACCTCGCACCAGGGTGGGTCGATCCTCGCACTGTGGCTTCGACTGGGAACCGCGAATAAATACGCGGGCCCTCGTGATCAGACCATGGCCGGGAAAAGGGTCGCATGAAGATCGCCCTGACCATCGCGGGTTCCGATTCGGGTGGCGGCGCCGGGATTCAGGCCGATCTCAAGACCTTTCACCAGTTCGGAGTCCACGGCACCAGCGTCGTCGTGGCGCTCACCGCGCAGAATACGCTGGGCGTCACCGCGGTCCATCCCGCATCGCCAGAGATCGTCGAGGCACAGCTCACAGCGCTGGCGGCCGATCTTGCTCCGGACGCGGTGAAGACGGGCATGCTCGCCACCGCCATGCTCGCGCGCCAGATAGCGGCGGCGCTCCGTCGCTATCGGTGGCGTCCGTACGTGTGCGATCCGGTCATGGTCGCCAGCTCCGGGGACCGGCTGCTCACGACGGAGGCGGAATCCGTACTCCGAGCCGAACTGCTTCCGCTCGCGACGCTCGTCACCCCCAACCTCGACGAGGCCTCGATTCTCACGGGAGCGGAGGTTCGCACAGTCTCGGAGATGGAGCGGGCCGGCGCACGACTGCTCGAGCTTGGCGCGGGTGCGGCATTGGTGAAAGGAGGCCATCTCCCCGATGAATTGATGACCGACGTGCTCGTAACATCAGAGGGGATCGAGCGCTTCACCCATGCGAGAATCGAGACCCGCTCCACACACGGCACCGGTTGCACCCTCTCCGCGGCCATCGTCGCCGGACTCGCGCTGGGAGTTGATCTCCATACGAGCGTCCGGGACGCCCTCGACTATGTCCACCGCGCGATGGCCCAGGCGCCCGGGCTCGGCGCCGGCCATGGACCACTCAATCATCAGGTGCCGGCAAGATCCTGAGGACTCCGCATCAGAGCGGACGGTGAATCGCCTCGACGATTCCCTCGAGCAAACTTCCCAGCCGGTCTGCGGCGAGTGTCGCGGTCTTCCGAACATCATCGTGGCGGAGAATCCCGCTGCCGACGCCGCACGCGAGATTCGTGATGGTCGAAATCGCGAGACACCGCACCCCAAGTGCGCGCGCCTGGAGTACCTCGAGCACGGTCGACATCCCCACCGCGTCGGCGCCCAGTCCAGCCAGCATCCGTACTTCCGCGCGGGTCTCGTAGCTCGGGCCCGTCAGGCCGGCGTACACTCCTTCCTCCAGCGCGATTCCGCGATCGCGCGCGACTGCGCGGGCCCGATCATGGAGGTCCCGGTCTAACGGGGCGCCTCCTGCCATCCAGAGTTCGTTCAAAACTGTCGGCGCTACCGAGGCCGGAAGCCAGGTGAGATTGAGAAAGTCAGAGACCAGCATCAGCGCGCCCGGTCGCCACTGCGGTCGGATGCCACCCGCGGCGTTGGTCAGGATGAGTGCATCGACGCCAAGCGCGGCCATGGTCCGAACGGCGAGCGTGGTGAGCTCAGCGCTATGGCCTTCATAAGAGTGAAATCGGCCGCTCTGGACCACTATGCTTTCGTCCGCCAGCGCACCCAGAATCAGCGCGCCTTCGTGACCCGGCACGGTCGAGTTCGGAAAGTGCGGAATCGCTTCGAATGGAATACGCACCGAGGCCTTCACCCGATCCGCGAATGCGCCGAGGCCTGATCCGAGCACCAGGCCGACTCGAGGCCTCACGTCCCCCACACGCGCTCGTATGAAGTCAGCCGCCTCCGCTGTCTCCGTCGCCATTCCCTCCCTGTTCACCGAGTAGCCTGGAGTTCCGCCCGCGCCCGCGCGATCATCTGCTGCTTTTCCGGCCACGGCAGAAACGCGCCCGCGAAACCGTGGAGAATGAGCCGATCGATCTCGGTGCGCGTGAACCCCAACTCGCGGACCGCGAGCTCGTATTCGCTCGTCAGGGTAACGTCACTCATCAGCCAGTTGTCCGTGCAGAGTGTGACGGCAAGACCGGCATCGAGATATCGACGCACCGGATGATCCGCGGCGCTCGGCACCGTGCGCGTCTGCACGTTGCTGGTAATGTTTGCCTCGATGAGAATCCGCCGGTCCCGCACGTAACCTTGCAATACCGGATCTTCCTCGAGCCTCGTGGCATGACCGAGTCGCTCGGCGCCGCAATCGAAGACGGCCTCCACGATGGACTCAGGACCCGCCGCTTCACCCGCATGCACAGTTCGTCCGAGCCCCGCGACCGCGGCTACCTGAAAGGCGGCACGATGCAGCGAGGCCGGGCGCCCTGCTTCTCCGCCGGCAAGATCGAAACCAACCACGCCCCGGCCCGCGAAGCGCGCTGAGGCCTCGGCAATTTCAAGGGAGACAGCCGGATCGTGATTGCGCAACGCGCAGCTGATGGCGCGAGTCCTGACACCAAAATCCTGCTCTCCGCGCGCGAAGCCGCGAAGCTCCGCCGCCAGGACTTCATCGAGCGTCAGTCCCGCACGCCGGGCCAGCGCCGGACAGAATCGCACTTCGAGATACCGGATGTTCTCGCGCGCGGCGTCCTCGACCATTTCGTAGGCGACCCGTTCCAGCGCGTCCGGCGTCTGCAGCACGGCGACGGTGATGTCGAACCGGCGGAGATAATCCTCCAGGTTCGTCGCATCGCTGACCACCATGAATCGGCGCAGCTCGACTGGATCCTGCGTGGGCAGTGACAGCTTCGTGGCGCGAGCAAGATCGATGAGAGTCTGGGGGCGCAGCGAGCCATCGAGATGAACGTGCAGTTCGGCCTTGGGGAGTCGCGCGAGCAGCTCAGGAGTGATCATCGGCCTCCTCGGCTGGTCCGCGACTGGAGCGCACGACCCGCAGGATACTCCCCGCCGCCAGGTGTGCGTCCGCCTCGAGTCGGATCCCCCGTCCATCCGTGACATACGCAGAGCCCTCGACGATCCGTGCGGCGAGCAGGCCGTCGTATGCCGCCAGCGCGTCGTGGACGGTAGCGCCGGCCTGAACCTCGAGTGCCCGGCCGTCGACGAAGACCGGCAATGTCGAATTCATCTTCCTGAGGAGACGAGGCGGGAGGATTCCGGCAGCGAGACCGGTTGCGGCAGCCGCCGGAGATAATCGAGAAAGGCGTCGGCGCCAGTGAGCTCGCTCTTCTCGAGTTGCCAGCGGCCGAGCAGGCCACTCCGGACGCAGCCGAGCGCCACGGTGCACTGGGTTCCGCCGAGGGCCATCACCTGCTCGCTGTCGACGAGGCTCCCGCTGATGGCCAGGGAATAGGTGGCTTTCCGGTCGAGGCGCGCGCCATTGGTGAACCGCACCTGCTTGACGCGCTGAAAGACCGGCTTTGTGGGGACGTACGTCAGTGTGACTCCAGAGAAGGCGCAGCACGGCTCGTCACGTTCAACGAGATGCTCCAGCATCCACCGGAGGTCATCGCCACTGACTTGCAGCCGCATCAGCCGCTGTCCGCCCGGGAGCACCGCCGAAACTTGAGCGGCGGTGAGTGGTCCGGCGGGAAGGGTGCCGGCGATTTCATCCGGGCCGACGATCGCGATATCCACCCGGAGCGCGCTCCGATAGGCATCGGCCACGAGCTGCCCGAGCGTCCCGCGCGGGCTGCGGTCGGTCGCGGGAAGTTTGAGAGTCGTCACGGTGGCCTGTGCGGCCTCCGCGGCCAGGCGGTCCGCGCGGTCGATTGAATCCCGCCTCGCCTCGGCCACGCGGTCGACGACCGGCAGGTGGAACGAATCGGGTCGGGCGCTCACGACCGGCGCGGCATCGCGAACGAAGAGGGCGCGGGCGGCGCGGGCCGCTGTGTCGGGGACGATGCGCCAGGCGACCGTAGCGACGACCGGCGGCTGCACGACGCGGCGGTTTCGGACTTCGGCGATGAGCAGGTCACGGATGCGCTCGCCACGGTCGTAGACCACCGGGGCGCCACGAAGTACCTCGTACCCGTTTGCACCTGTCTGACGCGTGCTGCTCAGCGCAAGCGTGAAGCTGTCGGTCGGCTGCACGGGCCGGCCGGCAATAGTGAGATCGCGGATTCGGTCACCAGGGGCGCGAGTGAGATCGATGGCGTATCCGGCGCCGACGAGAACATCATAGGCTTCTGGCGAGACGTACGCGTTTACCGCAATACGACCGGTCGAATCGGCGTAGAAGTAGCGGGCGCTCTGCTCGAGGTAGGCACGAAGCTGTGCGCCATTGATCCGCACCGCGCGGAGCGTCGCTTCCGTCGGGGCCAGCGCGTACATCTGCCGAATGGTGATCTCTCCGGACTCGATCGCCGCACGGGTATCGTAAATGGTCGTCGCGGCCAGGTCCGCATGCGCTGCGCGCCGAAGCGTCTCACCCATGAACCGCGTGAGCGCACCGTCCTCGACGCGCGCGGCCGCGGCGCGCATCGGGGCTGCGGCTTCGCCGATCGGGGTCGCAAACCAGCTTTCGACGGTGTTCTGCGCGTCGGCGAAACGCCGGGACAGCCTGGCAGAAGGCGTGACCCGGGCGAGCGAGACCAGCTCCGCCCGGATGCGGGTGGGCCGCCACCGGTCACCCTGTCGCACCAGGTCGATGTGAACAACGGAAATGCTTCGCGCCAGCGGGCCCGGCTGCACGAAATGCACGCCGTTCAGCACGGAATCGGCGAACTCGCGCCCGGAGTGACCGACCACGACGAGATCCGGGCGGACGTCGCCATCGGCAAGCCGGGCCGCGCGGTTCTCGCCGCCGACGTTGGCGGTATCATATGAGGAAGGACCATCCATGCCGCTATGCGCGAGCGCGATGGTGAAATCCGCATCGTGTGCCATGTCGCGGAATACCGGGCGCGCCGCCTGTTCGATTCTCTCGACCCGCAGCTTGCCCCGCACGGCCTCGCGATTCCAGAACATCACGCCCGGAGTCGTGAAACCCGTCACTCCGATCCGCACACTCTGCCGCAGGATGACTTTGTACGGCGCGAACGCGAGCGTGTCGCGACCAGGCACGCGGATGTTGCCGCTCACATAGGCGAAACTCGCCGACGAGAGCGTCCGGTTCATGACCGTGAGCCCGAAGTTGAACTCGCGCTCCCCTGGTGTCGCGACGTCATAGCCTACGCCGTTCATCGCATCCATCACCGGATGCGGCGTCCGGGGAACGATATCGCTGAAGTACGCCGCGAACGGGTCGCCGTCGATAACGTCTCCCGCGTCGACGACGATCACCTGGTCCGGGTACCGCGCGCGCAGGGAATCGACGACGGTGGCGACTCTCGCGAGCCCGCCCGGATCCGCCGCGTCACGGGCGAAGTCCCAGCCGGTAGCATGACCGCGCACGTCCGTGGTGGCCACGACCACGACGTGGGCCGAGTCGGTCGCCTGCAGGGCGGCCACGAGCAAAAGTATGGATGGGAGCATGTACGGGAATATCCGTGCAGGCGAGCGCCCCGCGCAATGACGCGGCGCCGCCGCGACACATCGAGCTGAGGCGGAACTGCGCGGTCGCCCATCCCTCGGCCATCGAAAACGCTCGCGCGAGAAAGCTTGAACTACTTGCGTCCACGCGTGGCTCGTTGTATTCGTCTAGCCGCATATGAGATCGACACCTTCTCCAGCTGACCTGCTCGCGGTTGTCGCCGAGCCTACCCGGCTCCGCATCGTCAACTGCCTCGCGGCAGCTCCGCTGTTCGTCTCCGACCTGCAGACCCTGCTCGACCTGCCGCAGCCCACTGTCTCCCGTCATCTCAAGGTGCTGCGGGGCGCGCTCATCGTGCGCGATACGCCCATCGCGCAATTTGTCCTTTATCGCCTCCGGCGCGGCACCGACCCGAGCGGACGCCTGCTCAACGCCATCATCGACGCGGTCACTCATGACGAAAGTCTCAAGCGCGAGCGGCTACGGGCCTACGACCGAAGCCGCAACAGCACTCGCATCCGCCTCTCCGGAACCACTGCAGAAGAGGAGGCCCGTTGACTTCTACCGAGCCGAGGCGCCCGTGACGCATCGCATCCTGGTGGTCGATGATGAACCCGATATCACCGCGCTCGTCGCCTATCATCTCGCCAAGGCAGGGTACCGGGTATCCACCGCCGCCAACGGGCCGGATGCGCTCAAGGCGGCCCGCGAAGAGCGGCCCGACGTCGTGATTCTCGACGTGATGCTGCCCGGCGTCTCCGGCTATGACGTGCTTGCCGAGATGCGACGCCGCGAGGAGACGCAGGATGTCGGCGTCATCCTGCTCACCGCGCGGAGAGAAGAGGCCGACCGGATTCGCGGACTCTCTCTTGGGGCGGATGACTACCTGACCAAACCGTTCGCTCCGGCGGAGCTGGCACTCCGGGTGAGCGCCCTCCTCCGCCGAATCGGGGCTCCCGCGGTGAGCGGCGGATCGAGTCTGACTGCCGGCCCGATCGCCATCGATCGCTCGGCGCATCGCGTCCTGGTGTCCGGCCGGGAGCTCGATCTTACCGCCACCGAGTACAAACTTCTCCTGACGCTCGTCGAACGGCGAGGCCGGGTGCAGAGCCGCCCCCAGTTGCTGGAAACGGTCTGGGAGGCGCAGCCCGACATCCAGACCCGAACCGTCGACATGCACGTGCAGCGGCTCCGCGCAAAGCTGGGAGAGGCGGGCGACATGGTGGAGACAGTTCGCGGGTTCGGATATCGCTTCAAGAGCATGGATCGCGGAGGCAAGCCGAAGTGAATTTTGCCGGACGCCTCGTGCTCGGTACCATCGTCGTGCTGCTGCTCGCGGTGGCCGTACTCGTCGGGACCTCCGAGGTCTCGCTGCGGAGGGACCTCGAGAGTGACATCGAGCAGTCGCTCGAGCACGAGGCGCTGCTGGTCCGCGAAGCGCTGCCGGCGGATTCACTGCTCTGGCAGACGGCCATCCGGCGGATCTCACGCGAAGACGGACACCGGATCACGCTGATCGACCTGACCGGGCGGGTGCGCGCCGAAAGCGATCTCATCGGCGACTCTCTTCCGCGGATGGAGAATCATCTGTCGCGGCCGGAGGTGCAGCAGGCGCTCTCCGGTGTGACCGGCGTCAACCGGCGCGAAAGCAATACACTCGGTCGTCCGCTCATCTACGTGGCGGTGCCTGGGGGTCCTGGTGCCATCAGGGTGGCGGCGACGCTCGACCAGGTGGATGCGATCGTGCATCGGGCCCAGCGCTCGGTGCTCTTCGCGGCACTGCTGGCGCTCATCTTCGGAAGCACGCTCGCATTCTTCGCCGGGCGCTCGATCGCGCGCCCTCTCACCGCGATTACCGCGGCCGCGCGCTCCATCGCGGCCGGCACTCTGCCGAAGTTTCCGCGCTCGGGGGTTCCCGACATCGATTTGCTCGTCCGGGCGCTGCGTGAGATGAACGGACAGTTGAACGAGCGCTTCGATGAACTTCGGCGGGAACGGGCGGAGAGTCGAGCGCTCGTCGAGTCGATGGTCGAGGGCGTCCTCGCGGCGGATGGACGGGGACGGATCCTCACCGCGAACCCCGCGGCGCGAAGGCTTCTAGGATATTCCCCGGAGGAACCGTTCCCCGAGCTCCCCCAGCTCTTCCGCGCCAAGGGCGCGCGCGAAATCGTCGATGCCGCGCTGGAAGGCGAGTCGGTACCGGCTCGCGAGGTCGAACTGGATGGACATACGGTGATCATGAGCGCCCGGCCACTCCCCGCGGGTGGCGCTGTCCTGGTAATCCACGACGTTACCGACCTGCGCCGTCTCGAGACCGTTCGCCGGGATTTCGTGGCCAATGTATCGCATGAGCTCAAGACGCCGCTCACCTCGATCTCCGGTTACGCTGAGACCCTCCTCGAGGACCGGCCGGACGAAGCCACGACCCAGCGATTCCTGGCCGTGATCCACGCCAACGCCCGCCGGATGCAGCGACTGGTCGACGGCCTGCTCGATCTCTCACGGATCGAATCGGGTGGCTGGTCTCCGCGACCGGAATTGCTCGATGCCACTGCGATCCTCCGCGAGACCTGGAGTCTGTTCGCGGGGCGGGCGGCACAGGCGGACGTGCGCTTTCGGACTTCAGTCAGCAAGGACGCAGGTCAGGTCTGGGCCGACGCGGACGCCACGCGTCAGATCCTCACCAATCTCTTCGACAACGCGCTCCGCTACACGCCCCGCGGCGGAGAAATCAGCGCAGGCACGGTTCGAGAAGGCGATGGCGTCCGGCTGACCGTGAGCGATACCGGCGCGGGAATCACCCGGGAACACCTTCCGCGCGTCTTCGAGCGCTTCTACCGGGCGGATCCCGCGCGCTCCCGGGAAGAGGGCGGCACCGGCCTCGGCCTCGCGATCGTGAAGCACCTGGCCGAAGCGCATGGCGGCAGCGCGGAAGCCACCAGCGAACTGGGCGGCGGCACAACGATCAACGTGAGCCTGCCCGACCCCCGTTGACCCGCGGGCCCGTTGCACGGTCGTTACGGGACGATGTCCCTCCCGTCACTCCCTCCGCCCACGTTCCGGGCATGACAAATCTCCTCGCCCCAGTCCCGCGCACCGACACCGCCGATTCTCCGGCGGCGATCCTGCTTCACGTCCACGGACCTCTGTCAGGCACGTCCGTGGCCCATCTCCGCGAACGCCTGCGGAGCCTTCCTCCCGCGCAACGGTACGTCGTGATCGACTGTGCCCGGGTCTCCGAGGTCGAGCCGGTCGGCGCAGCCATGCTCTGGCGACTCTGCATCGATCTCGATACCCGCGGCGTGCGGGTGCGCGTCGCTGACCTCCCGACCCGCTTCAGCTGGCGCCTGCGGAAGCATCCGGTGCTCTCCTTCGCCGGATCGGAGGACGAACTCTTCCAGGACCCGTTCGCCGGTGCCGTGGAAAGCGCGCGCTGAAGGTTCGAATCCCGCGATCGCGTCGTTCCCTCCTCTTCGTCCTTCCGTTACCTGCCCGTTACCGCCCGTGATGAAGAACGTGACTGAGCGCGGGCTATTTACGCCCATCCAAAGCAGGTCCCTGTGGCGCGGGCGGCGTCACCACTCTGGAATCCAAGCGAGGCATCGATGCGGTTCGGCGTAAGAAGTCTGTTCGTCGTGGCGGCGGGAATTCTGGCTCAGGCCTCCGTGGCCCTGGCACAGGCCCCGACAGTGACGGTCAGCGGAGTCGGCTACGCCCAGTATTCGTATCAGCTGAAAGTGGATTCAACCCTCTCGCCGGCCGGACATCAGAACAATTTTGACGTCACCCGGGCCTACATCAACGTGATCGGCAAGTTCACCGGTGGACTCACGACCCGTGTGACGGCCGACATCGACGGCCGGAAAGCGGCGCCGAACCAGCAGACGTTCCGCCTCAAGTACGCATACCTCGCCTGGACACCGGAGAAGAGCGCGCTGACCTACAAGATCGGCCAGATGCACACGCCGTTCATCGACTGGGAAGAGGCGCTCTGGGACTACCGGATGCAAGGCACAATGCCTCTCGAGCGCAACGGTTACCTCTCTTCGTCGGACCTCGGCGCCGGTGTGGACGGCATGTGGAAGTTCGACGCGGTGAACATGCAGGTAGGCGTGTACAACGGTGAGAATTACAACAACACGCCCGGTGACCAGCGCAAGGAAGTAGAGGGTCGCGTCTCCGTCCGCCTGATCAAGTCGGACTTCGCGGGACGGGTCGGCGGACTGCGAGTCACCGCTTACGGCGATTACGGCATTCCCACGGGCGGTGGCGCGAAGCAGCGCTTCCTCGGCATGCTTTCCTATAAGTCGAAGCAGTGGACGCTGGCCGGCCAGTACGCGATCACCAAGGATCGCACCGCAGCCGCGCCGATAGATCTCAAGGGCAGCGTGATGAGCGTCTACGGTGTCTGGAATGTGCCGAAGAGCGGCGTGGGCGTCATCGGCCGGGTGGACATCGTGGACCCGAACCGGGATACCAGCTCCACCACACCGAGCCTCGCGGTCAACAAGCAGACGCGGGTGATCGCCGGCGTGTCGTACCAGGTGACGCCGAACCTGCGGGTGCTGGGGGATGTCGATCTCAACTCGCTGGCGAAGGGCTCCCCGACCAACGCGTTCGATCGTACGCGCGAGGCTGCGCTGTTCCAGACCCAGTTCACCTTCTGATTCCTTACCGGGCTCCGGGACGCAACCGGTTCCGGAGCCTCCGACCCATCCAAGGAGCACGACATGCCGTTGAAGTTCTCCAGCGCGAAAATCGCCGCGACCCTGCTGCTCGCCGGCACCGCAGCCGCGCCGCTCACGGCCCAGTCGCTGACCGGCGCCGGGGCAACCTTCCCGAATCCGATTTACAGCAAGTGGTTCGATGCATACAACAAGAAGAGCGGCGTCCAGATCAACTATCAGTCGATCGGTTCGGGCGGCGGCATCAAGCAGTTTACCGAAGGCACCGTTGATTTCGGGGCGACCGATGGCCCGATGAGCGCGGACCAGATGAACGCGGTGCAGGGTGACGTCGTGCACCTGCCGACCGTCATGGGCGCCGTGGTCCTCACCTGGAACCTGCCTTCGCTCGGCGCGACGCAGCTCAAGCTGGATGGTCAGACCATCGCCGACATCTTCCTCGGCAAGATCACCAAGTGGAATGACAAGCGCATCGCCGATCTCAATCCCGGCGTCTCGCTGCCGAATGCCGACCTGCTCGTCGTCCACCGCTCCGATGGGTCGGGCACCAGCTACATCTTCACCGATTTCCTGAGCAAGGTCTCACGCGAGTGGAAGGAGAAGGTCGGCAATGCGACCTCAGTGAACTGGCCGGTGGGGCTCGGCGGCAAGGGGAACGAGGGCGTGACTCAGCAGGTGCAACAGACCGAGGGTACGATCGGCTACGTCGAACTGATCTACGCGGTCTCCAACAAGCTGCCGTATGCCCAGGTCAAGAATGCGGCCGGCAGTTTCGTGCAGCCGTCGCTCGAGAGCGTGACCGCCGCGGCCGCCAGCGCGAAGTTCGAGAAGGGAACTGATTTCCGGGTCTCCATCACCAACGCGCCGGGTGCCCAGTCCTACCCCATCAGCAGCTTCACCTGGCTGCTGGTGCGCCCGAACATGAAGGATGCCGCCAAGGCGAAGGCGCTCAAGACCTTCCTCGAGTGGATGATCACGCCGGAAGCACAGGCGATGGCGGGACAGCTCAACTACGCTCCGCTGCCGAAGGAAGTCGTCGCGCTCGAGCAGGATCGCATCAAGACGCTCAAGGCGGCAGGCAAGCCGATCACCTGAACAGGCTCGTAGTAGATTCGAGCAACAGGGGGCACACGCGAGTGTGCCCCTTCGCTCGCACCCCACACGAGGAAATCAATCATGGCCATTCGCCGGTTTGCTCTGCTGCCGCTCGTCGCCGTCGCGGGGTTCGTCACTCTGCCCAGACCGGTGCAGGACACGGTCACGCGGGCTCGCGTCCAGCCGCGCACGATTCTCGTGACCGTCAAAGGCGTGCCGATCTTCGATACTGGTTACGGCTCCAGCATCGCGGTCGATCCCCGTCATTCCAATACCTTCTTCCTCCTCGCGGACCGCGGCCCGAACTACGATGCGGGAAAGGACGTGAAGGCGTTCGTCCGGCCTGACTATGCGCCGCGGATCGGACAGTTCGCTCTCCGCAATGGCGTGCTCACCCAGATCGCACGGATCGACCTCTCGAACTCGGCGGGCGCGCGGCTGACTGGGCTGCCTCCCGCTGGAGGAGCCGGGAGCACCGGGGAAACGGCGCTTACTGTCGATGGAGCAAGGCTGGAGGGCGATTCGGCCGGCGTGGACCCCGAAGGGCTGGTCGCGCTCGAGGATGGCGGGTTCTGGGTCGCCGAAGAGTATGGGCCGAGCCTGCTTCATGTGAACGGGGCGGGTCGCGTTATCGAGCGCATCAGGCCGACCGGTGGGGTGGGCGCGTTGCCGCAGGTGCTCAGGCGACGCCGGCCGAATCGTGGGTTCGAGGGCGTCACGCTGCTCCCCGACGGGAAGACGCTGGTGGCGGTGCTCGAGAGCCCGCTCGAAAATCCCAGGGAGGCCGGTCGCGCCTCGAAGGTGACGCGGCTCCTCGCCTTTGACACCCAGAGCGGGAGGTCCCGCCAGTATCTCTATGTCCAGGATGCCGTCGACGATCACAACAGCGATCTCGTCGCGATCAGTCAGACCGAACTGCTGGTCCTCGAACGGGATGCCGGCATGCCCGGAGACACCAGCCATCCCGCCGCGATCAAGCGGGTCTATCGGGTCGACCTCACGGGCGCGACCGATGTCTCGGATTCCAGCGACAGAGCCGAAGGCATGCTGCTGAACGGAAAGACGGTCGAGTCATTCACACCCGAAGAGCTCGCCGCCCACGGCGTCGTGGCGGTCCGCAAATCCCTGGTGGCGGACCTGCTCGCCCTGGGCTATCCCCACGACAAGCCAGAGGGAATCACTATCATCAATCCTTCGACGATCGCGATTTCGAATGATGACGACTTCGGAGTCACCGAGGGTCCTGCACCGAAACTGCTGTCCACCCTCAAAGAGACGGACTTCAACGAGGCGTTCATCATCCACCTCGCCACTCCACTTCGCTGATTCCTCGCTTGAAAGAGGGATGCCTGGCGAATCCAGTGTCCGGCAAGTCCGCCTTCGTGACCGTTCCGTTACAAATCCGTGACCGGGCAGGAGTTTGGGCGCTCTACACTCCTGCCCTATGACAACCGCGCTCTCTCCTGGCCGCCCATCGTCTGCGGAGCCCGCCGTCTCCCTGGAAAAGGCGGCGGTGGGAGACCGGGTCTTCCGGATTCTGCTCACCGCGACGGCATTGAGCATTCCTCTGCTGATGCTCTTCCTGGTGATCGAGCTGATTCGCGGTTCCGAGCTCGCCATCGGACGCTTCGGGCTCCACTTCATCACGAGTAGCGTCTGGGATCCGGTCGCGGAACAGTTCGGCGCCTTTCCCCTCATCTTCGGCACGCTGCTCTCCTCGTTCCTGGCCCTGCTGATCGCGGTGCCGCTTTCCCTCGGCGTCGCGATTTACCTCACCGAATTCGCCCCCAAGGCGATCCGGCAGCCGGTCGCCTTCGTCATCCAGATGCTCGCCGCCATCCCCAGCGTCGTGTATGGACTCTGGGGCGTCTTCGTGCTCGTTCCGTTTCTCAAGAAGTTCGCCTTTCCATTCCTTCGCGATACTCTCGGGTTCCTGCCGTTTTTCCGCGGCCCGATCTACGGTCCGTCGATGCTCGCCGCCAGCATCATCCTGGCGATCATGATCATGCCGTTCATCATGTCGGTCGCGCGAGAGGTGCTGCTCGCGGTCCCCGACACACAGCGTGAGGCTTCCCTGGCCCTCGGCGCCACACGATGGGAAGCGGTGATCTCGGCGATCCTGCCCTACGCCCGCTCCGGCATCATCGGCGCGATCATTCTCGGGCTCGGCCGAGCGCTGGGGGAGACGATGGCGGTGACGATGCTGATCGGCAATCGCAACGAGATCGCCGCATCGCTGTTCGCTCCGGGATATACGATGGCGGCGGTCATCGCGAATGAATTCTCCGAAGCGGCAACCGATCTGCACTTCTCCGCGCTGACCTACGTCGCCCTGGTTCTGTTCGTGATCACGGTTCTGGTGAATGCGGCGGCGCGCCTCCTGATCTGGCGAGTCGCCCGGGGCGCCGCCATCGGGAGCAAGGCGCTGTGACCGAAACCAGCCGCCGCAAGCTCCGACGCGCGACCAGCAACCTGATGGTCGGCCTCATGGTCGTCGCCGTGATCGTCGCGGTGCTGCCCCTGCTGCTCATCCTGGCCAGCCTCATCATCAAGGGTGCGAGCAGTCTCTCGCTCGCATTCTTCGTCCGGACACCGGTCCCCGCCGGCGAAACGGGCGGCGGCGTCGGCCACGCCATCGTGGGGACGCTGCTCATCGTCGGGCTGGCCAGCCTCATGGGACTGCCGCTCGGCATCGGCGCGGGGATCTACTGCGCAGAGTATCCGAGCAGCCGGCTCACCTGGGTCACGCGGTTCGTCTCCGATGTCATGAACGGCACCCCGTCCATTGTGGTGGGCGTGTTCGCATGGACCTGGATCGTCGCGCGGCAGAAACACTTTTCCGCCCTCGCGGGCAGTGCCGCGCTCGCCATGCTGATGATCCCGATGGTCATGCGCACGACGGAGGAACTCATCAAGCTGGTGCCCGGCTCGCTCCGTGAAGCAGCGCTGGCCCTGGGCTATCCGCGCTGGCGGACGAGCCTTTCGATCATGTTGCGCACCGCGCTTCCCGGAATCGTCACCGGGAGCCTTCTCGCCGTCGCCCGGATCGCGGGTGAGACCGCGCCGCTCCTCTTCACCGCCCTGGGCAGCCAGTACCTGAGTTTTAATCTCAACCAGCCGATGGCGGCGTTGCCGTTGACCGTCTTCACCTATGCCACGGGCCCCTACGAGGAGTGGCATCGTTACGCATGGGCGACGGCGCTCGTGCTCATCCTCGTGGTGTTTCTGCTCAGCCTCGCCGCGCGGCTTGCCACACGGCGGAAGTTTACGCTCAATGGCTGACGCGACCGCGCGGCTCGCGACCGACAAGCTCACCGCGATGTACGGAAAGTTCACCGCGGTGAAGGGCGTGTCCCTGGCGTTTCGCGACAATACGGTGAATGCGCTGATCGGCCCATCGGGGTGCGGCAAGTCCACCTTTCTCCGCACCCTCAATCGCATGCACGAGATGTCGGAGCATGGCTGGGTGACCGGTCAGGTCCTGCTCGATGGCGAGGATATTTACGCGCCGCGCGTGAGTGCCATGCAGCTGCGCCGGAGAATCGGGATGGTCTTCCAGCGCCCGACCCCGTTCCCCACGATGTCGATCTACGACAACGTCGCGGCCGGCCTTCGCATCAATGGCCGGCTGCCGAGGCGGGAGCTGGATACGATCGTCGAGCAGTCGCTGCTCAAGGCGGCCCTCTGGGACGAGGTGAAGGATCGCCTCGGCGCCAACGCGATGGCCCTCTCGGGTGGACAGCAGCAGCGGCTCTGCATCGCCCGCACGATCGCTCCGCGGCCGGACGTCATTCTTCTCGACGAGCCGACTGCCTCGCTGGACCCGCAGGGCACGCAGCGCATCGAGGAACTGGTGTTCGGGCTGAAACAGGACTTCACGATCGTGATCGTCACGCACAACATGCAGCAGGCGGCACGGGTATCTGACACGACGACCTTCTTTTACCTGGGCAGTATGATCGAGACCGGTCCGACGCGACAGATTTTCACCGCTCCGAAGAACGAACAAACCGAAGCCTATATCACGGGAAGGTTCGGATGACCTCCATGACATTGCCCCCGCGCGCGACGATCGCGCCGCCGCTACCCCGCACCACGCTGACTCCGCGCGCGCCACGCCCCGAGCGCGCGGAGCCGGGGACCCCTGCGATCGACGTGCGGAACTTCGCCTTTGCGTATGGCATCCGACGGATTCTCAACGGTCTGACGTTCGAGATTCCCCGGAAGGCGGTCACTGCGATCATCGGTCCCTCGGGCTGCGGCAAGTCGACGTTCCTGCGATCGATCAACCGCCTGCATGACCTGGTCCCCGGAACCACCCACTCCGGTGACATTCTGCTGGAGGGGAAATCGATCTTCAGCTCCGACACCGACCTCGTGTCGCTGCGGCAGCGCGTTGGAATGGTCTTTCAGCGGCCGAATCCGTTTCCGAAGTCCATCTTCGACAACGTGGCCTACGGCCCGGCTCTCAACCGTCTCGTGCCCCGGAGCGAGCTCCCCGATCTGGTCGAGCGTTGTCTCCGCCAGGCAGCGCTCTGGGACGAAGTGAAGGATCGTCTCGATGAACCCGGCAGCGGACTGTCCGGGGGACAGCAGCAGCGACTCTGCATCGCGCGGGCGCTTGGCAACCAGCCCGAGGTGCTACTGATGGATGAACCCTGCTCCGCCCTCGATCCGCTCGCCACACAGAAGGTGGAAGAACTGATCTTCGAGCTGAAGACCGCCTATACGATCGTGATCGTCACCCACAACATGCAGCAGGCGGCACGGGTCTCCGACTTCACCGGCTTCTTTGATCGGGGCGAACTGATGGAATTCGACGAGACCGACCGGGTGTTCACCAATCCGGCGAACGAACGGACGGAAGCCTACATTACCGGGAGGTTCGGATGAGCGTCGACCTGCACCGGCATTTTCACGACGACCTCAACGACGTGAAGGTCCGCCTGCTGACGATGTCCGGAGAGGCCGAGGCCGCGCTCGGGCTTGCGGTGGAGGCTCTCCTCGAGCGTGACGCCGGCAAGGCTCAGCAGGTGATCGCCGGGGACCGGGTCATCGATGACATGGAAGTCGACATCGAAGAGACCTGCGTCAATCTCCTCGCACTCCAGCAGCCGATGGCGAGAGACCTCCGCATGCTCACTTCGGCGCTCAAGATCGCCAACGACCTCGAGCGGGTCGGCGATCACGCCGTGAACATCGCCCAGTCCGCGGAGCGGCTCACGCAGTCGCGCCCGATCGCGCCGGAACCGGAAATCATCGAGATGGCGCGGCTCGCGAGGGAAATGTTGTCCGATGCGCTCGAAGCCTTCATCCGCAGCGATGCGGCGGGGGGGCGGGACGTCTGTATCCGCGACGACAAAGTGGATAATCTCCACCGGTCGGTCTTTCGCATCCTCCTGACGCACATGATGGAGGATCCGCACATGATCGGCGCCGGCATGGAGCTTTTCCTGGTGAGCCGGAACCTGGAACGTGTGGCCGACCTGGCCACCAACATCGGTGAGGACGTCGTGTTTCTCGTCGAAGGCAAATCCATCAAGCATCACGCCGAGGACCGGGGCGAGGCACGCGCTTCCGCTCCGCACCGGATGCCACTCGGCTCATGACCGCGGTCCCCGTCCCCGAACCCCGGGAGCGACTCGCCGCCATCGATGTCGGCTCGAATTCCATCCGGCTGCTGGTGGCCGAGTATGGAGCGTCTTCGGGCCTCACGGTCATCGACGAGGTGAAGGAGCAACCCCGTCTGGCTGCGGGCGTCGCCCAGTCCGGTCGCCTCGATGATCTCGCGGTCGCGCGCGCACTCGAGGCTCTCCGCCGGATGCGCGAGGTGGCCGAGCGTCGCGGTGTCACGCGACTCGCCGCGGTGGCGACCGCCGCGGTCCGCGATGCGGAGAACGGCGCCGAGTTCATCGACCTCGTGCGCCGGGAACTCGGCCTCGAACTCCGGATCATCGATGCGCAGACCGAGGCCCATCTCTCGTACCGGTCGGTCGCGCATCATTTTCCGCTTCAGGGCGGACGCACCGTCGTGGCCGATATCGGCGGCGGAAGCCTTGAACTCATCGCTGCCGTGGACGGAATCTTCGAACGGAGCATTTCCCTGCCCTTCGGCGCCGTCCGACTCACTGAGCTCTATCTCTCCGAACCCGACGATATCCGTCATCAACTGAAGACGCTCCGGGCCTATGTCCGCCGTCAACTCCGGCGCCGGCTCCCGCTTCGCGACTGGGCTGCTCCCACTGTCATCGGGTCCGGCGGCTCATTCACCAACCTCGGTCGCATGGCCGTCTCCCGGCGCGGCGGCCCCGCGGCAGAAGCGGTGCACGGCGTATCGGTATCCGTCGGAGAAGTCGAACAGCTGCTCGAGTGGCTCGCCTCCCTGCCACCCGCCAAACGAGCGCAGGTACCCGGGCTCAACCCCCAGCGCGCCGACATCATCATCGCGGGTCTCGCGGTGACAGCGGAAGTGCTCGAGCGAATCGAGGCGAGAGAGATGAAAGTGAGCGCGTTCGGCCTGCGCGAGGGACTGCTGCTCGAGATGGCGGGGGCGGAGACGACGCCCGCGGCCGAGGACCCGATGCGGCTCGCGCGTGAGTTCGCCGAACGCTGTCACAGTGATCGCCGGCATATCGAACAGGTGCGGCTGCTCGCGCTGGCGCTGTTCGATCAACTCGCCGAACGGATGGGTGCGGGGCCGGAGGAACGACAGATTCTCGAGTGGGCGTCCCTGCTGCACGATGTCGGACAGGTGGTCAGCTATCGCAAGCACCACCAGCACAGCTACGACCTCATCATGAATGCGGAACGCCTGCAGTTCACACCGCGTGACCGGTTGCTCGTGGCGCTCGTGTCCCGATACCACCGAAAGAAAGGGCCCCGGAAGAAGCACGAGGCATTTGCCGCGCTGGATGACAGCGACCGTGAGGTCGTGCGGAGATTGACCGGGCTCCTGCGGGTCGCCGATGGGCTCGACCGCGGACACACGTCAATCGTCGAGAGCCTGACGATCGAATTCTGTCCCACGCGGATCACGATTCAGCCGGTCCCGCGGCACGCCGGCGCAGATCTCTCCCTCGAGTGCTGGGGGGCCGGGCAGTTGAGCGATGTGCTGGCGAAGGTGATGAAACGGGAGGTCGTCGTCGAGACTGCACCCTGAGAGTCGCGTCAGTCGATGCTGGAGAGCAGCGCCTCCAGCGACGACGACACGGCGGTTGTGCCCTTCCCCAGCATCGCCAGGTTTGACGCCCCGATCCTGTCGGCTCCGGCGGCCAGCATCCGGACCGCCGTCTCCAGGGTTCGGATCCCGCCCGATGCCTTTACTCCCAGTGACATTCCAACCGTCTGCCGCATCAACCTGACCGCGGCGATCGTCGCACCGCCGGCTGGGTGAAAGCCGGTCGATGTCTTCACAAAGCTTGCACCGCCTTCCGCCGCTGCTTCGCAGCCTCTGACTATTTCCTCCGGCGTGAGCGCCGCGGATTCCAGGATCACCTTGACCGGGCGGCCGTTCGCCGCCCCGACCACGACTCCGACATCCTCGCGTACCGCGTCCCATTCGCCTCCCTTCGCCAGTCCGAGAGGCATCACCATGTCGATCTCCGCGGCGCCGTCGAGCACCGCGAGGCGCGCCTCGGCCGCCTTGATCATCGTGGTACCGGCTCCGAGCGGAAAATCGACGACTGCCACGACTCGAGTCGCCGTGCTCCGAAGGCGCCGCACACAGTGCCGAATCCAAGCTCCGTTGACGCAGACATATCCCGCGGAGACTTCCGCGGCCGTCTCACACAAACGATCGATCTCTTCGGCCGTCGCCTCCGCCCGCAGCAGTGTTACGTCGACCAGCCCTGCCAATCCCCGAACCCGGGCATGCGGTTCGAGCCACGGAGGCAGACCCCGCTGACCCACGCGCTGGACGGGAATTGACATGGGGAACGCTCCTTCAAGAGAGTGAGATCGCCTGCCGCTGACGCGCCACGAGTCTCGGGTCCTCGAAGAGTTTGACCAGCACAACACCCGCGACAAATCCTCCGATATGTGCCCAGAACGCGACTCCGCCCTCGGCGGTTTCCGACCGCGGAACCGCGCCGAGGAGCTGGAGCAGAAACCAGTACCCGACCATCAGGTATGCGGGTACGGCGATCGTGGTCACATAGAAGGCGAGAAATACGAGCAGGCGCACCCGAACTTTCGGGTACAGCAGCACGTACGCGCCCATCACCCCGCTGATGGCGCCGGAAGCCCCCACCATCGGAATGGGCGATGACGGCGCCGCGAGCATCTGCGCGCTCGCGGCAGCGAGACCGCACAACAGGTAGAAGAGGAGATAGCGACCCGGGCCCATTGCGTCTTCGACGTTGTCCCCGAAGATCCAGAGGAACCACATATTGCCGATCAGGTGCAGCCAGCCGCCGTGCATGAACATCGAGCTCAAAGGCGTCAGCCAGTTGCGACTTCCCTCGACCACGCAGGCGAGCCCGGGTCCCACCGGAAGCTGGCTGCCGGCCGGGATCCGCTGGAGAAATTCCCCGGGGATGAGGCCGAGCAGGCAGATGGACCTCGAGAGCGCAGGTTCGCTCCCCAAGCCCTCGATCATGAGCCAGACCGCCACGTTAGCGCCGATGAGCGCAAGGGTGACGGCCGGGAAGCGAAAAGTGTGGATCTCATCTCGGTAGGGAAACATCTGGCGGGCAGTATAGCGGAACTGGATTGGGTGGAGCGAGGACAAATGACCCGGCGAGCGCGTGCCAAAAAGGCAGAAATGCCGGGTATAGGCCTTGCGCTGCAGCCGATTCGAAAGCGCAGGTTCTATCCTAACAACTAATTACGAATAACCAGGGAGCTGGCATGGCTTCGAAGATCATCGGCATTGACCTGGGTACGACCAACTCCGTCGTCGCAGTGATGGAAGGCGGCGATCCAGTCGTAATCCCCAACGCCGAGGGCGGTCGGACCACTCCGTCAGTAGTCGCATTTACGAAGGACGGCGAACGTCTGGTCGGCCAGGTCGCCAAGCGCCAGGCGGTCACGAACCCCCGGCAGACAATTTTCTCGATCAAGCGATTCATGGGTCGGCGCCTTTCCGAGGCTACCGAGGAAATCAAGCGCGTACCCTATCACGTGGTGGCGGGTCAGGGTGACCTCGTCACGGTCGAAATCATGGGTAAGAAGTACAGTGCGCCCGAAATTTCGGCCATGATTCTCCAGAAGATGAAGCAGACTGCCGAGGATTATCTCGGCTACAAGGTCGAGAAGGCGGTGATCACCGTTCCCGCCTATTTCAACGACGCGCAGCGCCAGGCGACGAAAGACGCCGGCAAAATCGCGGGCCTCGACGTGGTTCGAATCATCAACGAGCCCACGGCCTCCGCGCTCGCCTACGGCCTCGACAAGAAGAAGGAAGAGAAAATCGCCGTGTACGACCTCGGCGGCGGTACCTATGACATCTCGGTGCTCGAGCTTGCCGAAGGCGTGTTCGAGGTCAAGAGCACCAATGGCGACACCCACCTCGGCGGTGACGACTTCGACCAGCGCGTCATCGACTGGCTGGTGACCGAATTCAAGAAGGACCAGGGCATCGACCTCTCCAAGGATGCCATGGCCCTGCAGCGGTTGAAGGAAGCCGGCGAAAAGGCCAAGATGGAGCTTTCGAGCACGCAGCAGACGGACATCAACCTGCCCTTCATCACGGCCGATCAGTCAGGCCCGAAGCATCTGAACTACACACTGACCCGCGCCAAGTTCGAGCAGCTGGTGGACGATCTCATCCAGCGGACCATTCCGCCCATGCAGCAGGCGCTCAAGGATGCCGGGCTTGATCCGAAGAGCATCGACGAAGTGATTCTCGTCGGCGGCTCGACCCGCATCCCGAAGATCCAGCAGATCGTCAAGGATTATTTCGGCAAGGAGCCCAACCGCTCCGTCAATCCGGATGAAGTCGTCGCGATCGGCGCCGCGATTCAGGGCGGCGTGCTGTCGGGTGAAGTGAAGGATGTGCTCCTGCTCGACGTCACCCCATTGTCGCTGGGCATCGAGACCCTGGGCGGTGTCACCACCGTGCTCATTCCGCGGAATACCACGATTCCGACGAAGAAATCGGAAACGTTCTCTACCGCGGAAGACAACCAGACGACGGTCGAGATCCACGTGCTCCAGGGCGAGCGCCAGATGGCGATCGACAACCGCACGATCGGCAAGTTCCAGCTCACTGGAATTCCGCCGGCACCGCGCGGCATGCCGCAGGTCGAGGTCACCTTCGACACTGACGCAAACGGCATTCTCCACGTCTCCGCCAAGGACAAGGCGTCGGGCAAGGAGCAGAAGATCAGGATCGAGGCCTCGAGCGGGCTCAGCGATACCGACATCGACAAGATGGTGAAGGCGGCCGAGGCTCATGCCGGGGAGGACAAGTCACGGCGGGATCAGATCGAGGCGCGGAATCAGCTCGACGGTCTGGTCTACAAGGTCGAGAAGGACAGCAAGGAGTGGGTCGATCGGCTTCCGGCCGAGCTCAAGTCGCGGCTGGACAACGCCGTGGAAGGGGCCAAGGGCGCCCTCCGTACCGGCGATCCCGATCTCATCCGGAAGGCGCTGGACGATCTGAACGGCGCCTACTCCGCCGCGGGCGCGGCGCTATATCAGACCGCGGGAGCAACCACCGGTGAGGCCGGAGCCCAGGACGGCGCCGCGCCCCAGGCGGAAGCTCCGAAGGAAGACGTGGTCGAGGCCGACTACGAAATCGTGGACGACAGCAAGAAGTCCTAGTCTTTTGAGGACTTGCGGTTAGGCTGGCTCGGTCCCAAGCTGAACGTGGCGCCGTCGGATCCTCCGGATTAGAGTGCCTGGAGTGGTTCGGCGGCGTCACAGATGTTCTGGAACTTTATGCGACGTACGCTGCGTACGGTGCATCTCAGTTAAGTTGAAATCCATTGTTTGACCTGATACGTATTGTCGGTCCACACCCAACGTTCGCCCGGGGTCATCCGAATGTCGGTTAGAACTCTCAATTGGCTCAAATTCGGTGGATTGGTCGGTCTCGCCTTCGCGCTTGGCCTCCTCTTCGCCGGACTGCTCGATCTTCCCAACCGATCGGCCGCACAGGAAAGCACCGGCCGCTCGGTCATCACACCGGTCAAAGCACCGATGCTTCCCGCCACCAAGGCCCTCACGGATCTCAGTGATGCGTTCGCGTCGGTCGCCGAGCAAGCCCGGCCAAGTGTGGTGTTCATTCGTTCACAACACACCGAGACTGCCGCTCCGCATCGCCTGCCTCCAGGCATGGAGCAGTTCTTTCCCCACTCCCGCCATCCCGAAGTCGAACGGGGCAGCGGTTCCGGTTTCATCGTCTCGCAGGACGGGTACATCCTCACCAACAACCATGTGGTCGAAGGCGCGGAGAAAGTCACCGTCCGGCTGCTTGATCACCGTGAGTTCGACGCCAGGGTCATTGGTACCGATCCAGCGACCGACGTCGCCGTGCTCAAGATCGACGCGAAGGGCCTGACGCCTGCCGCGCTCGGCAACAGCGATGACGAGCGCGTGGGCGAGTGGGTCCTGGCCATCGGGAACCCGCTCGGCGATCAGTTCACCTTCACGGTGACCCAGGGCATCATCAGCGCGAAGGGCCGGCGACTCGACGGCCTGTCGCGCAGCAATGCCAGCATCGCGGATTTCATTCAGACCGACGCCGCCATCAATCCGGGCAACTCCGGCGGGCCGCTGGTCAACGTCCGGGGTGAGGTCATCGGCATCAACTCCGCGATCGCCAGCGAGACCGGCACCTACTCGGGGTACGGCTTCGCCATCCCGATCAACCTCGCGCGCGTCGTCATGAACCAGATCGTCTCCACGGGCAAAGTCCATCGCGCGGCACTCGGCATCTTCGTCGAAGACGCGGATGCGAACGATGCAGCGTACGTCGGATTGAACGAGATCCGCGGCGTGCGCGTCCGCGAGTTCCCGTCAGGCGATTCGCCGGCGCAGAAGGCCGGAATCGAACCTGGCGACATCATCATCTCGATCGACGGCAAGCCGGTGAATTACACGGCGCAGCTGCAGCAGATCGTGGGCTTCCGCCAGCCCGGCGAAATCGCGAAGGTCGAAGTCGCCCGCAAGGGTGGCATCCGGAAAACCTTCGACATCCGGCTGATGGAGCAGAAGGAAGAGAAAAAACTCGCCGACAATACGAGTGATCAGCAACAGCAGGCACCCCACGAAGAGCACAAGGTGACGATGGACAAGCTCGGCATCGCCGTCACTCCTCTTTCTCCCGAAGTCGCTCAGGAGTACGAAATCAGCGGCGACGTCAAGGGCCTTCTCGTCACTGATGTGCAGCCCAACGGTCCCTCGGCGGATCTGCTCTCCGCACCGGATCAGGGCGGTCCTGAAATCATCCAGTCGGTCGAAGGCAAAGCGGTGCGGACGGAGGCTGAGCTTCGCGAGGCACTGAGTCATCCCGGACCCGGCGGGGTGGTAACGCTTCGAGTCTACAACGCGCAGGCTTCTGCCTCGCGTGTGGAGCGGATCAGGGTCCAGTAACGAACCGTCCGGAAGTCGCGGACAACGAAGGCAAGAAAACGCCCGCTCACTCGAGCGGGCGTTTTCTTTTTCGATCGGGCGGACGCGCCGGTGCGCATTCAGTGAGCAGGGTGCTTGGCGGCGGCAATCCTGGTGAGTGTGAGGTTCACGGAACCGGTCTGCTGGCCACCGACGACACTTAGCTCGTACTCGCCGTCCGCCGAAGGCCTGATTTCATAGGCCGCATCGCCACTCGCGCTGGTGCCGGGAACCACGTCCTGAATCAGCGGCGGAGGGGTGCCCGGCCGGAGCGGCGTGAGCGCGATCCTCAACCCGCGCGAGTCGAGGTCCACCCGGTACACATCTCCGCCATTCAGCGTGACGCGGACGAGATCAGGTCCGGTGAAGGTATGAGTGAGGACCGGCTCTGGTGCCGATAGCGACTCGCTTCCGGGCGTGCTCGGGCCCGAATGGCATGCCAGTGAAAGCGGCGTCACCGCGGCGAAAAGCAGCGCAGAGATTCGCATGTAGC
>JBDUEA010000010.1:0-39981 GCA_040002695.1 Gemmatimonadota bacterium
GGTGCACGTCGGCCAATCCGGACATCGGCGCTCCCTTCAAGGCCGAGGTGCTCGGGTCGATCCTGAGTTTCCCCGCGCTGGGAGATCGGATCGGCCGGCCGGCGCAGATCAAGGATCACGCGGTTCCCTCCGCCGATCGGCTCGACTCGGATATTCCCGTGGTCTATGTCGCGGGAACCTGCATGAACGCGGGCAAGACTGTGGCTGCCACCGAGCTCGTGCGTGGACTCACGCGCTCGGGACTCCGGGTCGCCGCCGCGAAACTCACGGGCGTGTCGCTCATGCGTGACGCGCTCTCGATGCTCGATGCCGGCGCCGTCGCCACGCTCACGTTCAATGACACCGGCATCGCGACGACCCACGCCGGCGTTACGGTCGCGAGCACCAAGGGCATCTTCAATCGACTCGCCGCGTCCAAGCCCGATGTGATCGTGGCCGAGCTCGGCGACGGCATTCTCGGCGAATACGGTGTGCAGGACATTCTCCGCGACGCCGAGCTCACGGGTGTCGCGGTGGCGTACGTGATGGCGGCTCCCGATCCCGTGGGCTGCTGGGGCGCCACGGAGCTGATGCGGAACGAGTTCGGCCTCGAGGTCACCGTCATCACCGGGCCCGCCACCGACAACGAGGTTGGGCGGGACTATGTGCTCAAGTCGCTGCACCTCCCGGCGCACAATGCATTGCGTGACGCCGAAGGCCTCGTGAATGTGGTGCGAAAGGCGCTCGAGTCCCGCGTCTCGGCGCCGCAACTGGTCAGCGCGTGAAGGTTGCCGTCATCGGCGCCGCGGGGTATGCCGGAGGGGAGTTGCTTCGCATCCTCCTGCAGCATCCGGCGGTGACTGAGTGCATCGCCACGAGCAGGAGCCAGGCCGGGGCTCCGATCGGTGTCACGCATCCCGCGCTCGCCACGCTCAGTGAGTCTCGTTTCTCGGGAGCCTCGCCCGCCGAAGCGGCGCGCGGCCGCGATGTCGTGTTCCTCGCGCTCGAGCATGGAGAATCGTCGAAAGTTGCCGCCGATATCTTCGAAGCGGGCCCCGGCATGGTCATCGACCTCGCAGCGGATTTCCGGGTGCCGGACCTTCGTCTCTACGAGAAGCACTACGGTGCGCACACGGCGCCCGCTCTCGTCAGCCGCTTCACTTATGCGCTGGCGGATGTGCTCGGCACTTCGCTCAAGGGGAAAACGGCGCTGGCGGCCCCGGGCTGTTTCGCCACCGCGGCAGCCCTCGCACTTTATCCGCTTGCGCGCGCGGGACTCGACGTGACGCCCGCCCTCTTCGCCGTGACGGGCTCCAGCGGAAGCGGTGTGCATCCCAAGCCGACGACGCACCATCCGGCGCGGGCCCACAACCTGTTTGCCTATTCCGTGCTCAATCACCGGCATGAGGCGGAGATTCTCGGTCAGTGGCGGGAATGGACCGGAAAGCCGAACGCCGAGGCGCGTCTTCTCACGCACTCGGGCCCATTCGTTCGCGGGATCTACCTGACGCTCCACGCGAGCACGACCACGATGCGCGATGTGCCCGCGCTGTATGCCGAGGCGTATGAGGGCCGGCCCTTCGTACGCCTGCTTGCGGCGCCTCCGGAGCTGACGCACGCCGTGGGGACCAACTACGCGCTGATCCACGTGGCGCGGAGTGCTGACGGGACCGATTTCCAGGTCAATGTCGCCATCGACAATTTGATCAAAGGCGCGGGCGGCCAGGCAGTGCAGGCCATGAATCTGGCGCTTGGTCTGCCCGAAAAGTCCGGGCTCGTCTTCGCCGGAATGTTTCCCTGCTGATTTTCACTCAGCCGGAGAGCGGAATACGCTGCTGCCCCCCGAATACGAACAGGAAATTGAACTGGATGCCCACGACCCGCATTCCTCTCTCGACTCTCGCGCCGCCGCCGCAAGCGCAGCCCGCACTGCTCCCCGTGTACGCGCAGATGCCGGTGAGGCCAGTCTCAGGACACGGCTCGTGGCTGGTAGATGAATCCGGCGCGGAATGGCTCGACGCCTATGGCGGGCATGCGGTGGCTGCGACCGGGCACTGCCACCCGGATGTGGTTCGCGCCATCACCGAGCAGACTGCGCGCCTTCTCTTCTATTCGACCGCCGTCCCGCATCCGAATCGCGAGCGCCTCGCCGAGCGGCTCGCCGCCCTCTGTCCCGATCCGCTCGGCCAGGTCTTCTTCTGCAATTCCGGCGCGGAAGCGAATGAAAACGCGCTGCATCTTGCCCGGAAGCGGACCGGACGTCAGTTGATCGTTTCACTTGCTGGCGGATGGCATGGCCGAACGGTCGCGACGCTCGCGGTGACGGACGGAGCGAAATACGAGGACGGCGCGCGTCGGGCGGGAATGCCACTCTCCAGGAAGGTCGCGTTCGATGACATCCACGCGCTCGAGCAGGCCGTGGATGAATCGGTGGCCGCCGTCATTCTGGAACCGGTGCAGGGAATGGCGGGTGCCCGCGCCTGCTCGACCGAGTTTCTCGCGGCCGCGAGGCGCGTCTGCACCGCGCGCGGCGTGGCACTGATCTTCGACGAGGTGCAGTGCGGCGTGGGCCGGAGCGGGTGCTTCACCGCGGCAGAATCCTTTGGAGTCATTCCCGACATCCTGACCATGGCCAAGGGTCTCGGATCCGGGCTCCCGATCGGAGCGATGATCGCTACACCCGCCATGACCAGCACGATCCAGGTGGGAGACCTCGGTAGTACCTTCGGCGGCGGACCGGTACCCTGCGCGGCTGCACTCGCGACCCTCGACGTCATCGAGCGCGAAGGACTCCTAGAGAACGTTACCCGGGTTGGCGCGCATATCACGCGTGGCGCACTCGTGCTCGGAGTCCCCGAAGTCGTCGGACGGGGACTGCTGCTGGGGCTCAGGCTCGGAAGGCCGGCGGCCGTGGTGCAGCGGGCGCTCTTCGACCGCCGCATTCTCACGGGGACGGCGGCGGACCCCGGCACACTTCGTCTGCTGCCTCCGCTCACATTTTCCATGCGCGAAGCGGACCTGCTGCTGGCCGGACTCGCAGAGGTGCTCCGGTGACCAAGCGCGACTTTCTCTCGGTGGAAGACTGGGAGCCGGGGCAGATCCAGGAGCTGCTCGCCCTCGCCACGCGCATCAAGCGAGGCGAAGTCTCGGGCGGGCTCGAACGCCGCGTCATGGCCATGCTCTTCATGGATCCCAGTCTCCGCACCCGCGCCAGCTTCGAGACCGCGATGTTTCTTCACGGTGGTCACGGCATAGTGCTCGAGCCGGGGCGCGGCAGCTGGGCACTCGAGACCGAGCCCGGCGCAGTCATGGACGGCGCCAACGTCGAGCACATCATCGAGGCCGCACGCGTACTGGGCCGCTACGCCGATGTACTCGGTCTGCGCTCCTTTCCTCGAGGCACGGACTGGGCCGTCGCGCGGGAAGACGCTGTGCTGCACAACTTCGCGCGCTACTGCGAGAAGCCGGTGATCAACATGGAGTCCGCCCGGCGGCATCCGTGTCAGCAGCTCGCGGACATGATGACGCTCAAGGAGAAGCTGGGTGATCCGCGCGGCAAGCGCTTCGTGCTGAGCTGGACCTGGCATCCGAAAGCGCTCCCGACAGCCGTCCCCGCGAGCGCGGCACTGGCCGCGGCTCACCTCGGCATGGAGATCGTCATCGCCCGGCCGGAGGGCTATGAGATGGATGCTGAGGATACGGCGCTCATCAGGAAAATCGCCAGGCAGAACGGCGGGCAGTTCGTCCACATCATCAACGATCCCGACGAGGCGACCGTTGGAGCTGATGCGATCTACCCCAAGTCCTGGGGCTCGGTAAAGCTTTTCGGCCATCCGGAGGAGGAAGCCGAGTTGCGGTCGTCCTTCCGGGACTGGAAGCTCACCGCGCGCCGGCTCCGATCCACGCGCGGCGGCAAAGGTGTGGTGATGCACTGCCTCCCCGTGCGTCGCAACGTCGAGATCGACGACGAAGTCCTCGACGGTCCCTGCTCGGCGGTCGTGGACCAGGCCGAAAACCGCCTCCACGTCCAGCGGGCGCTGCTGCTTGAAATGGTAGGTAGCGGTAAGGGGTAAGGAATGAGCGGTGAGCGGGAGTCACGCGGTCATGGGAACGACATGACGCAAGTTCTCCGCTTCGAGGCTCCCGCTCACCGCTCACTTCTCACTGCTAACCTCTCGCGTTCACCTTCCTCTGCTGGAGTACGCTTGTCCATCGACACTACACGCGGCATCGCCGGTCTCAAGGGAGCGCTGCGCTACGTTCGGGCCTATCGGGATCATGTCTTCGTCGTGAAGCTCGGCGGCGATGTCCTCGCCGACCAGGCCGTGCTCGATCAGGTGAGCGCACAGCTCGCACTGCTCTCCTCCCTCGGCATCCGCATAGTCGTCGTGCATGGAGGCGGTCCGCAGGCGACCGCGCTCAGCCGCCGGCTCGGCGCCGAACCGAGGATGGTCGCCGGCCGCAGGGTCACGGACGATGCGGCGCTCGACGTCGCAAAGATGGTCTACGCCGGCACCATCAACGTGAACCTGCTCGCCGCGCTCCGTGCTCATGAGGTCCAGGGTGTGGGGTTGAGCGGCGTCGATGCGGATCTCATCTCCGCTCACCGACGGCCGCTGGTCGAGGTCGTGGATGATGGTGGCCGGACGCAGCAGGTCGATTTCGGTCACGTGGGAGACATCGAGCGGGTGGACCCGCGGGTGCTCACGACGCTTCTCGAGGCACGTTTCGTTCCGGTGATCGCGAGCCTCGCGGGAGACGAGGACGGCCGGGTCTACAACGTGAATGCAGACACTGTCGCCGAGGCGCTCGCGGTGGCGCTCCGAGCGCAGAAGCTGATCTTCCTGACTGGCGCGCCCGGCGTGCTCCGGGACCGGAACGATCCCTCCACGCTCGTCACATTTGCCGATCCCGATGACCTTGCCGATCTCATGGCGAGCGGCGCCCTCGCCGGTGGCATGCGACCCAAGGTCGAAGCGTGCATCCGGGCCGCGACCAGCGGAGTCGAGCGCACTCATATCGTCGATGGTCGCGCGCCTGACGCGCTGCTGCTCGAGGTGTTCACCGGCTCCGGCTGCGGCACCATGATCGTCGGGCGAAAGGAGAAGGCGACCTACCTTGGCGTCGACCTGGCCGACTGAAGTCGAGCTGCTCCGCGAGCTCGTCGCGACGCCATCCGTCAGCGGCAATGAAGCCGCGGTCGCCCGACTCGTGGAGGAGACGGCATGGCGTTCCGGACTCGATGTCGTCAACGACGATGCCGGCATCCGGATCACCGTCCCGGGCCACGCCCCGGGGCCGACGCTGGCGCTCGTCTCGCACCTCGACGTGGTTCCCCCAGGTGAAGGGTGGACGCGCGATCCGTTCGTCCCCGTCATCGAAGGGGAGCGCCTCTATGGCCGAGGCTCGGGCGATGCCAAGGCGTCGGTTGCCGCGATGCTGTCGGCTGTGGAGGACGTTGCTCGCGACGGAGGTCCCGCTCGTGGCCGCCTGATCGCCATCTTCGGCCTGAATGAGGAAACCCGCCACACCACGATGGCCACGGCGGTCGAACGCGCCGGAAGCATCGACGCCGCCGTCGTCGGCGAGCCAACCAACCTGCACTTCGCCACCGCGCAGCGTGGGCTCATGATGATCGATCTCGTCGCGCGTGGCGATCAGCGTCACGCGGGCTACGCCGCCGAAGACGGAGAATTCACCAATTCGATCGTGCGCCTTTCGGAGGCAATCGGAAACTTGACCGGGCTGTTTCGCGGCCGGATGCATCCTATCCTCGGCCACACCACGGTCACGCCGACGATGATGGAATCGGGGATCAGCCGCAACGTGACGCCGCCCGTCGCGCGCGCCATTCTGGATGTACGCAGCACGCCCGACTGGTCTCATGCCGAGCTGGCCGAGGAGCTTCGTCGCGCGCTCGACGTGGAGGTCGTGGTGGCTTCCGATCGTCTCGTCCCATGTGAGACGCCGGCTGGTTCCGCCTTGCTGGCGTGTGCCCGCGCGGTCCGTCCCGGCGCCCGTACTTTCGGGAGCCCGACCTGCTCGGACTGGGTTTTCCTCCGGAATCGAGACACCTTCAAGTGCGGACCGGGAACCAGCCGGCGCTCGCACACCCCCGATGAGTATGTCGACCTGCCTGAAATGATCGAGGCGCGGCAGTTCTACCGTCACCTGGCGGAGAGTTATCTCGCATGAAGCGACGCCCCAAGAAGAAGCCGTTTTCAGCCGATGGACAGCGGCGCGGCATGAAGCGGCTGCAGGACGCGATTCACCCGCAAATCGAAACCCCCACGACGACACTGTGGGTGTCCGGCCAGACGATGGACCGCCACATGCTCGACTACACCGCGGCGGAGGATCGACTCTGGGATGCGCGCCTCCTCGCGTGGGATGTGATCGGAAGTCTCGGACACATCGAAGGTCTCCGCGCCTCGAAACTGATCTCGGCGCCCGAGTACACCCGCCTTCGCGCCGGTCTTCGGGCCGCCCTCCGGGCGGTGGATGAAGGCCGATTGAGCGTGGGGATCGAGCACGAAGATGTGCACACCGCCGTCGAGGACTGGCTGACCAGGCGCATCGGTGGCGCGGGTGAACGGGTCCACACCGGACGGTCCCGGAACGATCAGATCGCCTGCGATCTCAGGCTCTATCTCAAGGACCGGCTGCTGCTGCTGCAGGGTGAGGCGCTCGATCTCGTCGAAAGCCTGCTGTCGTTTGCGGTGACGCACCGGGATGTGCTCTGGCCGGGTTACACCCACCAGCGTCGCGCGATGCCATCCTCCGCCGGCCTCTGGTCCGCCGCCTTTGCCGAAGGCTTGCTCGATACTGTCGAGGCGTTGCCCGCGCTCTTCGCGCAGGTGGATCGCTGCCCGCTCGGCAGCGCGGCCGGCTATGGCGTTCCGCTCCCGCTTCGCCGGGAAGTCGCCTCCCGCGCGCTGGGGTTCGCCCGGCTCGAGCACAATGTCGCCTCGGTGCAGGCGGGTCGCGGAAAGCTGGAGAGCGCCGTGCTCTTCTGGTGCACCCAGCTTGGGCATGAACTGTCCAAGCTCTCGAGTGACGTCATTCTCTTCAGCGCCGACGAGTTTGGTTTTCTCGTCCTCCCGGCGGACCTCGCGACCGGCTCGAGCATCATGCCGCACAAGCGGAATCCCGACCTCTTCGAGTTGACCCGAAGCCGGGCTGCCGCGCTCGAAGGTGACCTCGTCAGTCTCTTGCTCATCAAGGCCAAGCTGCCGAGCGGATATCACCGGGATTTTCAGCTGCTCAAGGAGCCGCTGATGCGCGGTGTGGACCGGCTGGAAGGGATGCTCTCCATGCTCGCGCTGGCCGTGCCCCGCCTCGGCGTCGATGCCGAGGCGGCGACGGCGATCCTGCGCGGTGGAGCGCTCGCTACCGACGAGGTAATGCGTCGGGTGGAAACCGGGCAGCCGTTCCGTTCCGCCTATCGCTCGGTGGCCGCCGCCATTCGCGAGGGGGACTTCTGGCGCGAGCCGTCGGGTTCGGAGATCATCGAGCGCAGGCGCTCCACCGGCATGCTCGGCAATCTAGGACTCCCCACTATTCGCACCCGGCTCCAGCGCTGCCGGCGCTGGTCCACGACGGAGCAGCGCCGCTTCGACCGCGCGCTCGCGACGCTGGCCGGGCCCGCGCGTGAGGGCGCGTGACGGCGGACCGTCGCAAGCGTCAGCTCAAGATCCTCGAGCTGATCAGTACGCGCCCGATCCGGACGCAGGAGGAGCTCGCGGACGCGCTCGCCTTCGAAGGCTGGGAGGTTACGCAGTCGTCGGTGAGTCGAGACATCGCGGCGCTGGGGCTCGCGAAAGTCGAGGGAGCGTATCATCGTCCCACGCGCCTCGCTGCCGCGACCGAGCATCCCGATGAGCGACGCATCGTCGAGGGCGTGCTCACCGCGGAGATCGCGGGTCCGGCGATGATCGTGTTGCACACTCCACCGGGTGAAGCGAATCGGGTCGGGGTAGCGATTGACCGGCTGGCGTGGGCGGATGTGGTCGGAACGATTGCGGGCGACGATACGATCTTCGTAGCAGTCAAGGATCTGGCGGCCCAGCGGAGGGTGCTTCGAGAGCTTCGCCGCCTGAGTGGCGGAAGGGTGAGTGCCGGCGGTGGATGACGGGCGGGCCAGGCGGCTCGGCGACCTGGGCGGGTCTCAGCCACGACGCGAAAAAATCAGCCCCGATCTTCCGGAACTCTGGAGGGTCGGGGCTGACGTTTGACACAGGATCAAGCCGCGGCGGTCGGCAGCGAGGATTACTGCGAGGAACTACGAAAATAGCGCTGAAATCGAGATAGGATTCCTACAAGAGAGACGAGACATAGAAGGCGCGACCGTCGCGATGACTTGACCCCATTCCCGCACTACATCCATTCTGATTTCGCCGGGGGCGAATCAACTGCAAGTCCTACCTGAGCGCGTCCATCACGCCGTCGGGCTCCGGCCCTGAATGATCCGGATGGCCAGCACGACCACCGCCAGGAGCAGCAGGACATGAATGAACCCGCCCAGCGTGAACGACGAAACCATTCCGGCAAACCAGAGCACCAGCAGGAGCACGAACAGCATCCACAGCATTGCGCTGGTCCTAGCCGCGGGCGGCATCGAGCGCGAGAATGCGCTCGTGCGCCTCGCGCACCTGCCAGTACTGATATTCCATCAGCGGAAGAATCTCCGCGGGCAACTTTTCCTGGAGCGCCGCTTCGTAGTTATGCAGGGCGGCCTTTTCACCCCGCTCGCACTCGGCGAGGATGGCCTCCTCATCGCCGTTGTTGATCTTCGACCTGAGATCGATCCAGCCGCGGTGAAGAGTGCCTTCGACCGTGCCGTGCGCAACCGGAGTGCCTCCGAAGTATCGCACCGCAGCCTGCAGGTCGTTGATGAACTGGGTGCGCTGTAGCGAATAGGAGTCGAACAGCGTCTGCATGTCGGGATCGTTCACGAAGTCGGCCGCCTTCCGGTACCCGGCCTGGCCGTCCTTGCAGGTCTCGATCAGATCATTCAACGTGGCCACTAGATCGCGCCCTCCGCCTTCCGCCATGATTCCTCGCTCCGTCGTCTGCTGGTGCGGCCGGATCCCGGATGGCAATCAACTCATGTCGGTCCTCCAACCCGGGACCCGCCCAGCCGTCACCCCTCAACACTTGCCAGCCCATCTATTGATACAATGGCGACGAATGGCAGGTCCGACTCGCTCCGCCCGCGCCATGAATATTCACCGTTGCCCGGACCATACTTCCGAATCAGCTGGACGCTGGTCTCAGTGAGAATTCTTCCGGAAGGGAGATCTCCTCCGGGAGAAACGGGGCTTCCGGTATTCCATCGAGGACATCTACCAGGACCGCTGCCACGACCAACGTTCTGCCAGTCACCCTGCGGATGGCGGCCTGCTGGTCGTTGGTGAGAAGGATGCGTACGTGCATACCCGGAATTCCATGTAATGAAAGGAGGACGCTGGCCCTGGCATCGCGCACCCGCCTCCCGCTTTCCTCGTGCCCGCCAGGCGGGCCAGATGTCCCGTAAATCGAACTCGTCCGCACGGATCTGCCGTCGGCGGTTCGCATCATCCTGATTTGTGAGTGAGCAGGGGCGTTCTAATCGCCGGAAGCTAGTTTGAGCCCGTTGCGTGATTTACGCGTGAAAACCCTCTTGTTCTTTCGTGATACCGTTCCTACCTTGGGCTGTCGCACCGTTCAGGAGCATGCTTTGGCCACGGAACTCAAATTATTCGGCCCCCCAAGGCTGATTTTAGACCCTTCGAGCAGTCCGGCCCTCGCCGCCAAGGCGCTCGGTCTGCTGGCATACCTGGCGCTCGAGCGGGGAGCACATCCTCGGGAAGAGCTCGCAGCCCTGCTGTGGGGCGAGTCCCCGGATGAAGCGGCCCGCACATCGCTGCGCCAGGCGCTCAAACAGCTTCGGCATCTGCTCGGTGAAGCCATTCAGATCTCCCGGGTCACTGTCGAGCTGACGCATGCGGTGGAATGCGACGTCCGCCAGTTCACTGACGCCGCCATCCGCTCCCCGCGCGATGCCATCCTGTTCGATGTCCCGCGCTTCCTGCACGGATTCGTCGTGCGTGGCGCGCCCGCCTTTGAGGAGTGGGTAACCACGACCCGCCGGTCCCTTCTCCAGTCTTATCAGCAGGCACTCCGCACCCTGGTCCTCGAAGCGCTCGCCCAGTCGCGCTGGCACGATGGTCTGGAGATGACCGCGCGGTGGCTCATCTCCGATGCCCTTTCGGAAGAGGCGACCCGGCTTTCGATGGAAGCGCTTTACCTCGCCGGTGAGCGCGCGGCCGCGCTGGATCATTACCGGGAGTTCAGCGATCGCCTCGAGCGCGAGCTCGGCACGCGTCCCGGTGTGCGCCTCGCCGAATTGGCCAAGCGAATCGAACAGGATATTCAGTCCGGACCGTCTCCCTCTCCCGCCGATCCCGCAGTCCCTCGCGGTCCCACCTTCAACGTTCCGCTGCTAGGTCGCGAAGCGCCCTGGCACATGCTCATGGACGCCTGGAGCGCGTGCTGCGCCGGCGAAGGGCGAGTGGTGGTCGTGGAAGGTGAGGCGGGAATCGGCCGGACGCGTCTGGCCGAGGAATTCGTGCGATGGGCAACCGTGAAGGGAGCGACGGTGCTGCAGGGCCGCGGATACCATCCCCAGAGCCTCATCCCCTACGGCCCGCTGGCCGAGGCGCTGCAGGGACTGGTCGAGGCGCCGGGCGTCGCGGGCACTCCCGCGGAGTATCTCGCGGAGGCCGCGCGGCTGCTACCGGAGTTGCGGCGGAAATTTCCCTCGCTGGGCACGACTCCGGCGCCCGCCGATGCGGGGACCTCGTGGCGGCTCGTCGAGGGCATCGCGCAGATGATCCTCTCCGCCGCCGTCGAACGGCCGACCGTGGTCTTTATCGACGACGTCCAGTGGTGCGACAACGATACCTGCGTGGCGCTGCAGCTCCTCGCGCGCCGCATTGCCGGCGCGTCCGTGATCCTGATCGTGACGATTACGGCGGGAGATCTCGACCACGACATCCCCGGCTCTCATCTTTGCCGCGTGCTCCGGCTGCTGCCCCAGACCAGGGTCGCGAGCATCGAGCCGCTCAGCCGCGATGAAGTCTGGCAGATGATCCGGTCGATGGGGCACATTCAGCTCCCGACCGAAGGTGTCCGCTTCGCGACCTGGCTGCATGAGCGAACCGATGGCGTGCCGCTCTTCCTGATCGAGCTGATCAAGGTGCTCTTTTCGACCGGCCTGCTTGTCGTCAATCCGGAAACGATGGAATGGAAGGTGCCCGCGCAGGTCGGCCCCGATGCGCTCGATCTCGTACCAGTTTCCCGGAGTCTCCAGGACGCGCTCGGCCGGAAGGTGATGATTCTTCCCGAGGCGCTGCGCGATCTGCTTTCGACCATCGCCGTCGGCGTCGGCGGCGTGACGATCGGCGTCCTCGCGCGGGTCCACGGCGTATCGCGCATCCAGGCGGCAGCGCTTGCGGAATCGCTGGTCAAGCGCCGCCTGATCTACGAATCGGGAGGGTCATATCGCTGCACGCATCGCGTGATCGCAGACATGATGCGGGAAGGGTTGAGCCCGGTGCGGAGGCAGGAACTGCATCGCGCGCTCGCGCTCTCGCTCGAGGCGGCGGCGGGTGCGGAAATGTCACTCGATATGGCGACGACAATGGCCAGGCACGCCGAGCGAGGTGGTCTCCCCGCCCTCGCGTACCGTAGCGCGCTGCAGGCTGCAGAGATGCTCTCCGTTCAGGGAGAGCCCAAGGAGGCGCTTGTCTGGATTGACCTCGCGACGAGCAGTGCGTCGGGAGCTTCGGAGCGGCAGGCAGTCGACGCAGCGACCGCTCAAATTCTGGCGCGCGCCGGCTGGGAGGAGCGCCCGCCGAGCAGCTCGTCCGCGCTCACCGATGAGGAGATGCAGCAGGAAGATCTCGACCTCGGCGTACTGGAGCGCCGGGCGCCGGCGGTCGACACGTTCATCGGCCCCAACCGCCGGCGTCGAACCCCCGTGCACCAGAACTAAGCCGCGCTCCCGCTCACCCCTTACTGCTCACCACTCACCACCTTTTTCACTACCCTTCCGGGGAACGCCCCCGTGTGCTCTCCGTCCCTGAGCACCTGCGTCCCGTTCACGAACACATCGACCATGCCGACCGCGTACTGGTGCGGTTTCTCGAACGTCGCCTTGTCGGCGATGCGGCGCGGATCGAAGATGACTACGTCCGCGAAATAACCAGGCTTGAGCGCGCCGCGACGGTCGAGTCCGAGATTAGTCGCCGGCAGCGAGGTCAGCCGCCGCACCGCATCTTCGAGCGGGACGACCTGCTCGTCGCGCACATATTTCCCCAGCAGCCGGGCGAAGTTGCCGTAGCTTCGCGGGTGGGTGCTCGACTTGAGAAAGACACCTTCCGGCGCCATCGATTCTCCATCTGATCCGAAGCTCATCCAGGGAAGCGCGACTTCCCGCCGCACATTCTCCTCCGACATCGTGAAGTAGACGCATTCGATGCGGCTGTCATCCTGGATGACCAGGTCCATCGCGGTCTCCTCGGCCGATTTCTTCCGCAGCGCCGCGACCGCGGCCAGGGTCTTCCCTGTGAGATACTTGAGCGAATCGGTCTTGAACCCGACCAGCAGCACACCCGCCGGCCCGCCGGATGATTCGAACCCGTGCATCTCGCGGGTTACGCGGGCGCGCACCGCCGGGTCCAGCATTCGCTTCCGCCACGATTCGAGCCCGCCCTCCTGCACCCATGCGGGCATGCTCGCATCGAGACCCGTGGCGCTTGCGGGATACGTATACATGTCGGCCGTGATATGCAGCCCTTCTGCCCGCGCGGCCTCGATGCGCCGGACCATCTCGTCGACCTTCCCCCAATTGGCTCGTCCCGACGCCTTGAAATGATAGATCTCGGCGGGCGCGCCACTCGCCCGGGAGATGGCGATCAGTTCGTCGAGGGCCGGGAGTACGCTGTCGTTCTCGTCCCGCATATGGGAGATGTAGATGCCCCCGAACTCGTGCGCCGCCTTCGCGAGGGCCGTGAGCTCCGCCGTCTTGGCGTAGAATGCGGGTTCGTAGATGAGCGAAGAACCGACTCCCAGCGCACCATCCCGCATCGCCGCCCGCACGAGGTCCTGCATCTGAGTGAGCTCGGCAGGAGAGGGATCGCGGTTGGCGTGGCCCAGCACGTACTGTCGCACGGTAGTGGCGCCGACGAACGAAGCAACATTCGGCGAGATGCCCTTCTTCGTGATGAAATCGAGATACTCGCCGAGCGTCGTCCAGGTGATGGGAAACTTGATGTCACCCTGACCATGCAGCGCCTCGGCCTTCATCGAGTCGTTCCATGGGCCCTGGGAATCGCCTTCACCGAAAATTTCAAGAGTCACGCCCTGCCGGATATCACCCTGCGACCGTCCATCCTGAATCAGCGAGCCGACCGACCAGCTCAGCATGTTGATGAACCCCGGAGCTACCGCGAGGCCGTGAGCGTCGATGTCGGTCTTGGCAAAGGCGCCGCCAAGATCGCCTATCGCAGCGATGGTGTCTGCGCTGATCGCGATGTCCTCCTCGACCGGAGGCTTGCCGCTGCCGTCATAGATGTTGCCGTGCCGGATGATCACATCGTAGCGCGGCGTATGACAGCTGACGAGCAGGACGAGCGCGGCGGTCGAGACGAGACGCATGCAGACTCCGGTAGTCAGAGGCAACTGGCGCACGATCACTCGGTGAAGAATCGATAGTAAGTCATGCCGGATAATTCCGCTCGCAAGGCGTGCCCCTCGACGACCTGATCGAAGCGCAGGCGCTCGGCGGACTGAAGATCACCCACGCGAAAGAAACCCGGGGACAGCTCAGTCATCGGTTCCTCACCGCCTTCAGGGAGAATTCGGAGCAGTTTCCCTTTGCGCAACACGACCCGGAAATTCGGCTCCCATGGCTGCATGATCCGATAGTGGCCGGCATACGTCGTCCACCGCGCGGGATGCGCGAATGTGCGGGGCCCAGTGTAGCGCGCTCCGGCATACCAGGCGCCACCGTAGCTCACGCCGGTCACGTCGCCACGCGTTCGTTCGAACCGGAGGGGAAAGAGACGGAATTCCGGAAGTGACGCGAGAAATGCGTCTCGACTCTCCCGTTCCAGGGCTACTCGCGTGTCTCCGGAAACCAGCGTCAGGGAGTCTCCGCTGGCTTCCAACGTCAGACTGCGGCCATCAGTCGAAGTGTAGGTGCCGCGATATTCGCCGGGATTGTCCACGTGCGTGGGAGTCTCCATCGCGGGAAGCTCGGGCAGCGGTCTCCCGTGGCGTGCCGCATCGAACAATCCGAGCGCGAACTCGGCGGTAGCGCCGGGATCGCCCGGCCCATTCACGAAGACCACGACGCCGAGGCTTTCGCCGGGCTCGGCCAGAATCTGGCTGGTGTAACCGAGCATCTCTCCGCTGTGGCCAATGGTCGGGTGGCCATCGAGCCGTGAGGAGAAGATGCCGTATCCGTAATAGCTCGAATCATCGTTTTCGCGGCTGCTGCTGGCGGCGTGCGCGGTGAGCAATGCGAAGCTCGAATCGGAGAGCAGTGGTCCATTGGGACCGCGTCCGCGAGAGAGCAGCATGCGGACATACGCCGCGAGATCTTCGGCCGTGCTGACGATCGAGCCGTCCCCCGCGGCATACTCGATCCATGGCGCGGTGACCAGCGGATCGGATGGGCGGGTGGGTCTGTCGTCGTAGAGCGAACTGTATCCGACCGCGAGCGACGGTCGGGTCTCATTGGTGAACCGGGCCGCGGTTCGGTGCATGCCGAGCGGTTCGAGAATGCGACGACGGATGATGGAGTCATACTGTTGATGTTCGATGGTCTCGAGCAGATAACCGAGGACCTGATAGCCGATATTCGAATAGGACCAGTATGCGCCGGGCGCGGACCCGGTGATACGATCGCGCAGCTCGTACGCTTGCGCGACCGAAGAGGGAACGTCGTCGCGGTCGCCGGGCAGGCCGGCGGTATGAGTCAGGAGATCGTGGCCTGTGAGCGTCGCGTGAGTGGAATTGATGCGAAACCATGGCAGATATCGTGAGACAGGGAGCCGCGGATCAAATCTGCCTTCGTCCCGGAGTTGCAGCAGGGCGATTGCGGTAAACGACTTGGAGATCGAGCCGATCTCGAAGCGCGTCTCCGGAGTGACCGGACGCGCGGCATCGATGTTGGCGAGGCCGAAGGTGCGGACGCCGAGCAGGTGATCGCAATCGGTGAGTGCGATGGCGAGGCCCGGTGTTCCCTCGGCCTGCATCCGCTGCGTGATGAATTGCTCAAGGCGACGAAAGGCAGGCGTGTAGCTGGCCGAATCCGCATTCGGAGTGGATGCGCCGGATTGTTGCGCGATGGCGCGCGGCGAGCCTGAACAGCAGAGGCCCCACGTCAGCAGTAGTGTTCGAGGGCCGTTCAATTTCAAAGGCGTGCCTTCCGAATCTGGGGAACATCGACGATATGGACGCCTTCGCGCGGTTGCTCGACCGCGTGAACCAGCGTTCGGACGATTTCGCCCAGTGAAACGAGCCCCAGGCGTATGGCGGTCTCTCGCGTCGCTGGGAGCATGCGGCCGATCGCGTAGCCGGGGATCAACAGGAGCGGCCAGCGGTGCCCGGGTCCAATCACGTACCATGGGCGCATGAATGTGGCGTTGAGGCCACTCTCCCGCAGCAACGACTCGCCAGTCGCACGGACCGCGACGTAGGCTCGCATGACCGGAGCTGGCTGGGCGACGCTCAGGTAGACGAAGTGGCGGATCCCCGCGGTGACGGCGGCCGGGACCGCCGTCTCGATCGAGACGAGGTCCACCGCCTGGAATTGCGCGGCCTTGGCCGGTCCGGGGTTCGCCACACCGACCAGATGGACGAACGTGTCGGCTGGCCCGATCTTCGCAGCGTAGCTCAGGCCGTGCAGGGCGTCGCCGGTAACGAGTTGGGCGCCGGCTGCCACGCGGGATTCCGAACCGGGGCGGGCGAGCACCCGCACGGTGTGGCGTCGCGCGAGCAGGGCCGTGACGAGGCGCCGGCCGATGTAGCCAGTTCCACCGGTGACGAATACCACTCGGGTTGGATTGTCCGCGTGCACGGTGCTATGATGCATGCCGCCAACGACAATCGCAACAGCTCCCGAAATCAGCGACTGGCAGGACCCTGACGAGTCTTTCGTCCGGGCATCACGCGCAGAGGAGAGTCATGCTCTTCAACAGCTTCGTCTTCCTCTGCCTCTTTTTGCCGATCACGTATACGGTTTTCTGGATGCTCCGGTCCGCGGGCCAGCGGTATGTCTGGCTCACGATCACGGGGTACGTCTTCTATGGCTACTGGGATCCGCGCTTCTGCCTGCTGATGGCCTTCTCCACTGTGGTGAGCTTCACCGCCGGTCTCGGCTTTCTCAAGTGGCAGGACCAGAAGCGCCGCAAGCTCTGCCTCGTCATTCCGATCACGGTGGATCTGCTTCTGCTCGGCTTCTTCAAGTACACCGGGTTCCTGCTCCGCACCGTCGCCTCGCTGCTGCACCTCGCTCATGTGGACGTCGCGGTACCCGCGGTGGACATCATCCTCCCCATCGGCATCTCATTTTACACTTTCCACACTATCACGTACATCGTCGATTCCTATCGTGGCGTGATCCGGCCCACCAGGAATCTGTTCGAATTCTCCGCGTACGTCTCGCTGTTCTCGCAGCTCGTGGCCGGTCCCATCGTTCGCTTCCGCCAGATCGAGCAGGACCTCGAGAACCTGGGCAGCGCGGACCGGAGTCGGTGGGTGCGGATCGGCATTTCGTTCTTCATCGTCGGGCTGGTCGAGAAAGTGCTGGTGGCGGATAGCATCGCCGCGTTCGTCGATCCCGCCTTTGCGCACTATACGGCCCTCTCGACCGCAGGCGCCTGGCTCGCCGTCCTCGGCTACACCTTTCAGCTCTATTTCGATTTCAGCGGCTACAGCACGATGGCCGTGGGACTCGGCTATCTGTTCGGTCTCCGTATTCCGCAGAATTTCAACTCGCCCTACAAGGCGCTCGACCCTTCGGATTTCTGGCGCCGCTGGCACATCTCCCTCAGCTCCTGTCTCCGGGACTACTTGTACATTCCGCTGGGCGGCAGCCGCAACGGCGAATGGAAGACGTACCGGAACCTGATGCTCACGATGCTGATCGGCGGGCTCTGGCATGGCGCCAACTGGACCTTCGTCATCTGGGGTGCGTACCACGGCCTGCTGCTGGCGACCTACCGGCGCTTCGCGGCGCATTGGGACCCGCTGCCGCGCGGCTTCCGTCAGGCCGCAACGTTCTTCGCGGTGGTCATCGGGTGGGTGTTCTTCCGCTCGAAGGACTTCACGGTCGCCTTCGGAATGCTCTCGCGCATGTTCACGCCGGTCGCAGGGGCCGAGCTGCCGAAACTCGCGCTCTTCATTCCCCTCCTGCTCACCGCGGGCACCTGGGCGATGGCGGGACCGAACGCCTTCGACATGCACGAGCAATTTCAATGGCGCTGGAGACGCGCGCTGGTCCTCGCCACCGCCTTCGGCGCCTGCCTCTCGATCATGTCGAGCGGCGCCGCATCGCCGTTTTTGTATTTTCAGTTTTGAGGAGGTGGCAGGTGGTAGGGCTTAGGTTTTAGGTGTTAGGTCGTAGGTGGCAGGATCAATTGTTCGTTAGCAATCGCGTACTCCGTCGGACAGCGACCAGTCTTTCCCGGGGCGAGGCGTACGATTGAAGGAGTCGCGATGCCAAAGGCGCCGTCCTTCCGCTTTCACTCGCGCCCGCCCGTCTCTTTCCTCGCGGCCGAAGCGCGCTTCGGTTTCCTGAAGGCCGCTGGGTCACCGCCATTGTAGCCTTCCCACCCGCTTCCCGCTTCCCGCTTCCCGTTTCACCTCACCGCCTCCCGTACCTCACCCCCGTCACCTCCGCCATGATCGCCAGCGCGGTTTCGGCGGGCATGCGGCCACCGATATCGAGACCAATCGGGCCGTGCAGCCGCTCGAGATCGGCGTCGCTGAAGCCCGCGGTCCGGAGCCGCTCGCGCCGTTGCGCCTGCGTCTTCCGCGACCCAATCGCGCCGACGTACTTCGCCGGCGAACGCAGCGCCAGCTCGACACCGGGATCGTCGAACTTGGGGTCGTGTGAGAGAATGCAGACGTAACTCGACCGGTCGAGGCCGATGCGCTCGAACGCCGGACCCGGCCAGTCGAGAATCAGCTCATCGGCGTCGGGAAAACGCTCCCGCGTGAGGAACGCGGCGCGTCCATCGACCACAACCGTACGGTAGCCCAGCATGCGCGCGAGCCGGACCAGCGGCACCGCGATCTGGACCGCGCCGAAGATGATGAGGCGGGGAAGTCTCGGAAATACTTCGAGGAAGACCGTCAGCTTCTGTCCATCCACAGCTTCGATCTCGATGCTGCGACTTGCTTCGCGGGCCAGCGCATCGACCGCGGCCTCGGCGACGGCCGCGGGGACGTCGCGTCCGGCCGGAGCATCGTCCCGGATGAGCCAGCTGTCGCCCAGTCGTGACGCCGGACCTTCGACGATCGTCGCGAGCACCACGCCGCCCACGCTTCGGGCGGCCTCCAGCGCCTCCGCGCGAATCGTCGGCTCGACGAAGACCTTGATCGTGCCGCCACACGCGAGACCCACCGACCATGCCGTCTCGTCGCTGACACCGAAGGTGATGAGCTTTGGGGTGCCGCGGCGGATCGCTTCACCAATCTCACCGACCGTGGCGCCCTCGACGCATCCGCCGGAGACCGATCCCGCCATCACGCCTTCTGCAGTGGCGAGGAGGCACGCGCCTTCGGGGCGGGGAGCCGATCCCCACACACTGGTGACGACAGCTCGTCCGACCGGGGCGCCCAATGCGAGAAGCCGCTCGGCGTCGGCGAGAAGATCACGCATTCGGATTCACCGGGGACTCATCGCGGCCATCGGTTCGCGGGCCGGCGCCTCGAGCGCCTGCGCCACCGGATCGATCATTCGCCCGACTACGACTCCGTTCGCGCGCTCGGTGATATGACCGATGAAATCCATCCATACGGTCGCGGTGTCACCGGTGAAGAGGGCGGACAGATTGTGGAAGCGCTCGTGTGCAATGGGTGTCATCGCGGAATCGATGGCGGCCGAGGCGATCCGGTCGAGACTGCGGATATGTTCGCGGAGTCCGTCGTGGACGAGTGTGTCGAGTTCGGGTTGCTCGAAGACCGTCGCCGGCTTGGGCGAGGTCGCGGGCATCGGCTGCCAGAAGTAGAGTGCCCGGAAACCGTATTCTCTCGAGAGCGCCTCGACGAGTCCCGCCGTCCTCGCGTAGCAGCGGACTACGCCGGTCGCCAGCGGTCCGGTGTCGAGGCGCCGGGGCTGCGCCAAACCATTTCCAACCAGCATGTCGTTGATCTGATTTCGGGCCCGCAGAATGAAGAGGCGCCCGAAGTCGCGGAACTCCCGCGGCCGTCCGCTGGTGAGCAGTCTTCCGAACGCGAACTCGAACGCGCGCCGCTCCTCGTTTTGGGCGATGCCACAGGAGGGGCTCATCGTGCTCGCGGCGAGATCGTTCGCGCCGTCATAGAACACGACGACGTCGGGTCGCTCGCCCGCCTGCAGCTCGAGCACCAGACGTAACACTTCCTGGGTGAACACGTACCCGGTCTCGCCGAAATTCCGCACTTCGACATTCGTGATTCCCCGCTGCGAGAGCCCAGCCGAGACCAGCGACGGAATGGTATGGCTATCCCGCTGCCAGGTGCCCCAGAGCGTCGAACCGCCGAAGAACCAGACTCGTCGGGGATTTGCGCCGACCGGTGCAGCCTGGATGGTGCGCCGGAAGCCAGTGCTGTCCACGTTGATGAACTGGCCCGCAAACGCCTGCCGCTGCCAGTACACATATGGAGACCAGCGCATCATGAGGCTGGATTGGAACTCGCTGTTATACGTGGGAAACCATGCCTCGCCCGCATACGGGTGGCCCGGACGCTCTTCTCCTTTCTCCCGTGGGAGCGCTCGGCTGAGGGAGCTCGCGAGCGCGAATCCGACTCCGAGGCACAATCCGAAGAGAAGAACGATTCCCAGCGCATTCCAGCCGCGGCGGACGAGTGCACCCGCGCGCCTGAGCGGACCGTCAGGTGTGCCGGTCACGCGAGACTCCGACTGCTGATGTGACGGGCCAGTGCTCACATGCACTCACTGGTGAATGCGACGTGCGATGGGTGTGGCAATCGTTCGGCAAGGCGGTGCGTCGCGGCCATCGGGAGCGTAAACTCGTCGAAGGCGCGAAACTTACCGGAATGTAAATCCCGATCTGGATGCCCGCATCCGACCCGGCCGCTCGGCGCATGGCGAGCAGAGGCCCGCCTGCGAGTGTACCTCGACGCACCGGCCCCCAATGCCGACGCACGCCGCACCGAGGACCTGACTCGACGCGACGTGCGGATAAGAGATGCCGGCTCTAGAAGATCGTGTAGATGAACGGTGCGAGCACCGAGCCCTTGGCGAAGACGACGAGGGCGCCGATGAGCACCATCACCAGGATGAGCGGGAGCAGCCACCATTTCTTGCGGACCTTCATGTAGGCCCACAGTTCGCGCGAAAGACTTGAGCTGGCCATGAGTTCTCCTCAGAACTGCCGTGACATCGTGCTCGGGCCCTCGGGCGAGGACTCGTGCGTGATCCAGTAACTGCCTTCGCGTATCCGGTGCTTGAGCGGGTTCTTGCCGAGCGCCCGCACGATGAGACCGGTCGGCGTGATCGCGACGAAATAAACCAGCCCCATGAAGATCGGAGTGGTGACTCGTGACATCTGGTGGGCGAGGCCCATCCAGGCGCGGTTCACCGGGCCGAGGTGGCCGGGAATCAGCAGGCCGCCGAGTACGAGCGCGCCACCGAGTCCCCACATGACGAGCGGTGCGATGTTGTGTCCCCGCCAGTGGGAAATTCCTCCCAGCAGCAGAAACGCGCCGCCGACCACGAGGCCGAACTTGCGGCCTTCCTTCACGGTCAGTCGAGCTGGAATTCCTTTTTCCAATCTGAGCTCTCCTTCCATTCTGGCTGATCGGCCTTGTGCAGCAGAAACGGATACAGGACCAGGGCGTCGATGTGCGTGCGCATGAAACACTGATACGCATCCGCCGGCGTGCAGACGATCGGCTCGCCCCGGACGTTGAAAGATGTGTTGACGAGCACCGCACACCCGGTGCGCTGCTCGAACGCGGCGATGAGATCGTAGTAGTTCGGATTGGTCTCGCGGCTCACCGTCTGGATGCGCGCGGAGTAATCGATGTGGGTCACCGCCGGAATGTCGGACCGGACCACGTTGAGCTGTTCGATGCCCCAGAGCTTGCGCTGGCTCTCGCTCATCGGGATCTGCCGGGATTTCTTGACCGGTGCGACGAGCAGCATGTATGGCGACTCGCAATCGATCTCGAAATACTCACTGGCCCGCTCGCGAAGGACGCTGGGCGCAAAGGGACGGAATCCTTCGCGGAATTTGATCTTGATGTTCATGTCCGCTTGCATCTTCGGGCTGCGCGGGTCGCCGAGGATGCTGCGGGAACCGAGCGAGCGCGGACCGAATTCCATGCGGCCGTCGAACCACCCGACGATCTTTTCGTCCGCGAGCAGTGCGGACGTCTGGGACAGAAGCTCGGGCCGGTCGAGGCGGGTGTAGCTCGCACCCTGCGCGTCGAGATATTTCTTGATCTCCTCGGGCTCGAAGCGAGGGCCGAGGTAGGCGCCCTGCATGCCGTCGGTGCCGGCGGTTACTTTGCGCGGCTGCTTCATGTGCCGGTGCCAGGCGAGCTTCGCCACACCCAGCGCGCCGCCGGCATCGCCCGCGGCGGGCTGGATCCAGAGGCGCTTGAACGGTCCCTCGCGAAGGAGCCGGCCATTGCCCACGCAGTTGAGCGCGACGCCGCCCGCCAGGCAGAGATTCTCGAGTCCGGTTTCCTTGTGCGCGGTGCGCGCCATCCGCAGCATCACCTCTTCGCAGACGACCTGGACGGAGCGTGCGAGATCCATCTCCTTCTGAGTCAGTTTCGATTCCGGCTGGCGGGGCGGCCCACCGAACAGTTCACTGAAGGCCCCGTTGGTCATGGTGAGACCGCCGAGGTAGTCGAAGTATTTCTGGTTGAGCGTGAAGGAGCCATCTTCCTTCAGGTCCATCAACTCGCGATAAATCAGGTCGACGTATTTCGGCTCGCCGTACGGTGCGAGGCCCATGACCTTGTATTCGCCGGAGTTCACTTTGAACCCCGTATAGTAGGTCATCGCGGAGTAGAGCAGGCCGAGGGAGTCTGGCCAGCGGAGTTCTTTGAGCAGGCGCAGATCGTTGCCGCGGCCGACACCCATCGACGCGGTCGCCCACTCGCCCACGCCGTCGATGGTCAGTACTGCCGCTTCTTCGAACGGAGAGGGAAAGAAGGCGCTCGCCGCATGCGACTCATGATGCTCGGCATACAGCAGCTCACCCTCGAAATCCAGCGCTTCACGGATCTGACGATCCATGTATAGCTTGTCCTTGATCCAGAGCGGCCCCGCCATGAGGAAAGATTTGAACCCTCGTGGGGCAATGCCGAGATATGTTTCGAGAATGCGCTCGAACTTGAGCAGAGGTTTATCGTAGAAGCCGACCGCCGAGAGATCCGCGGTCCCGATGCCGGCCTGCTTCAGACAAAAGGCGACCGAGCGTGCCGGGAATGCGGAATCGCCCTTGATGCGTGTGAACCGCTCCTCGGATCCCGCGGCGACGATGTCGCCGTCGCGGAGGAGACAGGCTGCGCTATCATGATAGAAGGCGGAAATTCCAAGTATGTAGGTCGGCCGTGCGGTCGCCATGCGGGCCCTGTGTTTGGGTGATGAGACTGCCGGGTAAAGCAAGAATAGGGCCGCTTGGGAGGTCGCGCCGGTCCGCCTGGGCGCAAATCAGATGGCCATCCCGGGCATGAAGCTGGCACCGGACGCCCTTCCGCACAATCGTATCGGGAAACTCGAGGCTTCGGCGAACGCAGCGGAGAGGCTCGGGGCAACCGTCCCCGCGGCTGTTGCGATTCCACCACAACTTCACACGCAGGGGAGCGGAGAACCAGGCATGGCAAACGCCCGTTGGCTCGCACGCATGGGCTCCGCGATTCGCGATGGATGGATCATCGCCGGAGTCACTCTCCTGCTCTTTATCGTGCTCGAGCTCGGCTACCAGGCGGTCCATGGCCGGAAGACGGCCTCGTCACTGGCCACCACCGAATCAGGCGCACCTACTCCCAGGCTGCATCCGTATGCAGGTCAGAGCTGGTTCCAGGAGTTCAAGGGCCCGAAGGGACTCGACGCGCGCCACAATCACTTCGATGCCTATCGCAGCTTCTGGCCTTCGCCACTTCATTCGCGTTACATCAATATCGACAGCGTGGGATTTCGGTCGACGCCGCAGCCGGTCCCCGACACGGCCGGCACGGTTCGAGTCCTGATGCTCGGTGGCTCGACCATGTGGGGTTACACGGCGCGAGATTCCTTTACCATCCCGACGCTGACGGCCGCCCGATTGCGGGCGCATGGAATTCTGAATGCTCACGTCGTCAACAGCGCGCAGGCGGCCTATAACGCGACGCAGGAAGCTACCACGCTGCTCGTCGAGCGCGCCCACGGCGATCGGGCGGACATCGTCGTGCTCCTCGACGGATACAACGATATCGCCACGGGGCTCAAATTCCGGGAAGCCGGACACAGTTACGGCGACGAAGATATCGATCAGCAGATTCACCTCGGCACCCGCACCTTCTGGGGCGAGCTGTTCGGACTCGCGCGACATTCGGAGATCGTCGGCCGGTTGCAGTCCATGGTCGCAAGACCCGCGGGCAATCAGCCGGCGGCCCGGCCCACGGCCGCGGTCTGCGGCGAGGTCGGACAGTATTTCGCGAAGGTTTCTCGGCAGGTCGAGGAGCTGGGCGCCGCGGGCGGCTTTCCCGTCGTCTATTTTCAGCAGCCGATGCTCGCCACGACGAAGAAGCCTCTCACCGCATGGGAGCACACCATCCCGCCCCGCCCTGCCGTCCACGAATGCGCCGACAGCATCGATGCCGCGATGGCGGACCGGGCCGGTCGATCCTACTTCTCGCTGCGCTCGGTCTTCGATTTCGACACCGCATCGGCGTTCATCGATGAGCACGGTCACATCACGGAGGCGGCGAACGGTGAAGTCGCCGAGCAGATTGCGACGGTGATCGCGCCGATCCTGATGGCTCGGCAGGCCGCCGCCGGTCACGGTCCCGCATCGGCAGCATCCCGTCCGCATCCCGGCTCTCACTGAATCATGCGAGTCCTTCGCTGATTCCTCCATGGCGACCGCTTGCAATCGTGACGGATAATCCTCGTCGTCCCAACCAGCCATAGAAATTACGGAGACCTCAGCTCATGGCCGCTCCTGAACCGGCACGGACCAGCATCCTCCATAAAGTCGGGGCCGCGATTCGCGACACCTGGATGATCGTCGGGGTCACGCTGTTGCTGTTCATGCTGCTCGAGTGGGGGTTCGATGCACAGCAAGCGGTGCGGCACCCAGCGCGCAATCTGTCCAAACCGGCCGTCCGTGAAGTGGCGCACCCATATGCTGGCAAGAGCTGGTGGGAGAACAGCCTCCGCGACCTGCCACAGCGGGTGGTCAACTTCGATCCGTACCGAGGCTACTGGCCTCGGCCTTCGCATTCACCCTACTCCAACACCGACGGCGAGGGGCGGCGCCTCACGATCCAGCCACCCTTCGATTCCGCCACTGCACGGCGAATCTTCATGCTCGGCGGCAGCACGATGTGGGGGACCGGTGCCCGCGACTCATTCACCATTCCCTCGCAGGTTGCGACGCGCCTGCACGCTCGGGGAATCGACAATGTCGAAGTAGTGAATTTCGCCCAGGCCGGTTACAACTCGACGCAGGAAGCGACGACTCTTGTGCTCGAGCTGGCGAAGGGCCGTCCGCCTGCGGCGGCCGTCTTTCTCGACGGCTACAACGACGTGACGCTCGCGCTCAAGGTCGGCGAGCCAGGGCATGCCAACGGCGAAGACGTGCAGACGATCATCGATCTGGGGAGGCGCAGTTTCTGGCAGGAACTGATCGGACTGGGGCGGCACTCGAACCTGGTGCATTGGATTCAGACCCGCGGCGCCGAGGCAGATTCGACCCGTTTCTTCCCGGCGGACAAGATCTGCGGGCCGACGGCCGAATACTTCAGGAAGGTCACGCGCTCGGTGCAGGGGATGAGTCGCGAGTACGGTTTCCCGGCGCTCTACTTCCTGCAGCCGCAGCATGTGCTCTCGAAGAAGCCGCAGACGCCGTGGGAGCGGCGCCTCTGGAAGCAGGGACTGCTGCCGCCGGCATCAGTCACTCAGTGCATGCTCGCCATCGACACGATCATGCAGCCGAGCCTCGGCAAGACCTATTTTCGCGCCTTTGATCTGTTCGACAAGGACACGGCGTCAGTCTTCCTTGATGACCATGCTCACATTACGGAGACGGCGGCTGGCGTAGTCGCCGACCGGATCGCGGACGAGCTGATGCCTTATCTGCAGAAGGGGCGCTGAGCGGTTTTGCCGGGATGAGCTGGCGTCAGCGCGCGACGGGGGTCGTGGCTGAATCGGACACCGCGACGGATGGCGGACCGGATACCAGCGCCGCCACCTGGCGCGTCACAGCCGGCGCATCGTTCTGGTCGATGTGCGAGCCGTCGAAGCAGGGAAGCGTCGAGATGACCGGGTAGTCGTCGGAGTCGATGCTGTAAGCAGGCTGCATCGCCGTAAGGCGCTTCCAGTACTGATCCTTGGGATACAGCTCCTCCTCGACCGGCCGCCGGCCTCCGCAGGGCTCGAAGAAGACGAACGCGACGCGTCCCCCGCGCGCCTGAATCTGATGGACACTCCGCTCGATCCGCGCCATCAGACTATCCAGCCTTGCTCCCGTCGCGGGCCGGGTCACCCGCCGCAGGTGCGCGAACTTGCTCGAGTCGAGAACTGCGGGCTCGTTCGACGCGATGTGCATTTGCCGGAACAGCAGCGGGTGGTAACGATCGGGACGCTGGATGTACGCGGGCGGAGTGCGCAGCGTTCCGGCCCGCAGCGCGGGGATGAGGTCGCCCGGCAGCAGGTTCGCGCGCCGATAGACGAAATGACCAGCGATGTGCGTCCGGAGATATGCCTCCCAGCGCTTCGCCGGACTGTGCTCGGCGTATGCATACGCGCGCAGATATTCGAGTGTCACCGCCTGCGCGTCATGACTCACGTCGAAGGCGTAGAAGGGCAGCATGTCGGCGATCACGAGACCATGAAAGGTCGTGTCCGCCGACAGGCTCTCGAGCACCGGAATCGGACTGCCTCCCGCCACCGCCAGCTGCACGGGAACATCACCGCCACGCACCGACGCCCAGACATCCGGATCGATCGCGCCCTGAATGCGCGAAGTCCCGGTGAGCACCGTCGAGTTGGGACGGATGCTCTCCCGCGCCAGTACCCACGATTCCTGGTTCGATTCCACCGTCGGCAGCCATCCCTTGAGGCGCCACACCGCCTCCCACGTTCCCATGATGATCGCGAACAGCGCGGCCGCCAGCAGCCAGGCTCTGGGCCAGCCCCCGATGGGAAGGCGTTCGTTGCTGTTGGTGAGGGCTGCCGGCACTGATCTCTCCGTGTGCGCGAACCTGATTCAGAAGTTCAGAACTGGAAATAGATGAACGCGCGGTCGTCTCCGGGCACGAAGGCGAGCGCGATAAGAAGCGTCGCCAGCAGTACCGACCTGGACCACCATGGCAACGCCTGCCAGCGCGCCTCGAGACTCGTATCTCGCATCCACCAGTGCGCGCCCAGGAGCATAGCGGTCAATCCGAGGACGGTGAGCGTGCTGGCGGCACCGAGTGCCAGCCGGTCCGGCCCTCCGCTCAGCATCGTCCGGAGCAGCCGGCTCGCCTGCCCGAAGGTGTCGGCGCGGAAGAACACCCAGGTGATGCAGACCAGTCCGAACGTCAGCAGGCAGAGCGCCACGCGTACCGGTGCCCGCGTGAGCCACGGCGCCTTGCCCCAGCGCGCCCGCGCGCCCCGCTCGGCGACGAGATAACTGCCATGCAGTCCTCCCCACGCGACGAATCGCCATGATGCGCCGTGCCAGAGGCCTCCCAGGAGCATGGTGATCATCAGATTTCGCGTGGCCATGCCCTCACCACCACGATTGCCGCCGAGCGGGATGTAGAGGTAATCCCGGAGCCAGGTCGAAAGCGAAATGTGCCAGCGGCGCCAGAAATCGGAGAACCCGATGGCCGCGTAGGGAAAGCGGAAGTTGTCGTTCAGCACGAAGCCCAGGCACAGTGCCGCGCCGATCGCACACGTGCTGTAGCCCGCGAAGTCGAAGAAGATCTGCGCGGAGAAGGCGAAGGTGCCGGTCCAGGCGTCGATGAAGCCCGCCTTGTCCACCGATCCATACACAGTATCGGCTACCGGCGCGAGAAAGGTATCGGCGAGAATGACCTTCTCGAACATTCCGATCACCATGAGCGTCAGTCCCCACCCCATCTGGTCGGGCGTGGCGCGACGCGGCTGCACGCACTGGGGCAGGAAATCGGCGGCGCGCAGAATGGGCCCCGCGACAAGATGCGGAAAGAAGGTGACGAAGAAGGCGAAATCGAGAAAGGAATTTCCCGGCTCCATTTCGCGCCGGTAGACGTCGAGCGTATAGGAGAGTGTCAGGAAGGTGTAGAAGCTGATGCCGATCGGCAGCACGATGCTCCAGTGCGCCGGATGATACTGGACGCCGAACGACGACATCAGCGTCGTGAAATTGTCGAGCAGGAATCCGCCGTACTTGAAGAATCCGAGCACGCCGAGGTTGAAGCAGAGGCTGACGAGAAGCAGGGCCTTGCGCGCGCCCGGCTGCTCGGTGGCAGCGAGCCGCTTGGCGACGATCCAGTCGATGACGGTGGACCCCATGAGGAGCAGGACGAACGGCGGATTCCACGCCGCGTAGAAGATGTAGCTCGCGATCAGCAGGAACAGCTTCCGGTGGGTCCACGACAGGGGCAGATGGTACACCAGCATCACGATTCCGAAGAAGACCAGAAACGTCAGCGAGTTGAAAACCATGGACCCCTTCTGGTCACGTCGGGAGATCGGGTGATGCTGTCGGGTTGGCCGCGGGCCGCGGACCCGTGGCCGGAGTGCGAGCCCGGACTCTGCAAACTCCGCGCCCCATGGGGATGCCGCGGTGGGCGTGCAGCAAGCCGGGCTGGTCCGAGCGAGCGGTTCGAGTGTAGCGCGACATCACCAGCTGCTTCACGCGTCGGGTGTCGCAAGGTCACGCGCGTATGCTGGGAATCGGAAGCGCATTTCGGGGCCGAGGAGTCCGCCGTGACCGAGATCGGCCAGGCTGTCGGCGGTGACGGGCTCGCCGATGAACAGCCGGGGCAGCACGAGATCGGCAGCGGTCGCCATGCTGAACATGCCGCACTGCGGAAGGCCGAGCAAGGTGGCGCCGTGCAGCTCCGCGAGCCAGATCATGGAGCCCGGGTGCGCGGGTACCCCATGACGCAGCACTCTGCCGCCGGCCGCATCGAGCGCCGCATAGAACGGCGCGAGTGGGTCTCCAGCCGACACACCGCCGATCAGCAGGAGTCGTACGCCCCGCTCTACGACTCTGGTCAGAGTATCGCGCAGCTCCGCGGTCGCCCGTTCGTTCTCTTCCTCGGCAATGTGGATCGTCTCCTGAAAGCGTCCGCCGAGCGCGGTAGTCTTTGCGCGTGCGGCTGCGTCGAACCGGGCAAGCCCCGGCGATTCAAGCGGCTCGGCAGCGATCGCGACGACGTCGAGCGGAAGGTACGGGAGGACGTCCACAATCGGATGGGCCGCGCGTGCTACCGCCTCACCCTCGATCACGAGCCGCTCCGGCAGCAGGTGCGGCGCTACCTTGGCACTCGCCACCACCTCTCCCGCGCGAACCGCCTGACCATGAAAGAGCGTGAACACTTCGAGCGGATCGATTCGGTTGAGTGAGGAGAGCGCGGCCACATCAACCCGCAGCACGCCGTTCCAGCGGGCCAGCAGATCGACTCGGCTCTGCCTCGGCGCTCGGAATGAAAGCCCGGGACCACCCACGGCCTCCGCCAGACGAGAGGCGGCCTGGTCTTCGTGGAGATCACCCGCCTCGGGCCATGCGATCCTGAGTGGGAAAGCGATTTCTCCACGACGGGCTGCCATGGCGAGCAGTGCGGCGAGCGGTCCGTCGATTCGACTCCCCTTCAGAAGCGTGCGCCCGGCAAGCTGCACCGGGGCGAGGAGGATTGCACCGGTGAGATCAGCGGCGGACAGGGCTGCAAAGGCGGCGAGCGGGATGCGACGGCTGTGCATGAGGTCCGGCGAGAGTAGAGGCGTCAGGCGTCGCGGTCGAGCTGCGCAAGATCCTCGCGCGTATCGATGTCAGGATTCATTCCTGAGACATCGAGCAGTCGAATACCGCCCGGAATGGAGGAAAGCAGTGCTCCGAGTCCGGAATCTCCGGTGCTCAGATCCGCCAGGCTCCAATCCTCCCGTGTAACCAGGACCGGGTGCCCCGGCACTTCGGGAGTCGCGGAATACCTGGGACGCACGCTCCGACCATTGGAGCGCCAGTCGGCCACGAGAGATCGAATCACCTCGTGCCGGAGCATCGGCTGATCGGCAAGCACGATCAGCGCGGCCATCGCTCGGGGAGTCACGTCGGGTTGGGCGAGTGCGTGGAGCCCCAACTGCAGCGAACCGGAAAGCCCGCGCGCGGCGTCAGGGTTTGTGATGACTGATACCCGCGACTGAGGATCAGCCTGGAGTTGAAAATCCGGATGCGGCGGAATCACTGCGATCAGGCCGGCCAGGTCTCTCGCCTCGATGGCTGCTTTGATGCTCGAGACAACGTGCTCCACGATCGTCCTGCCGCGCCAGCGCGCCGAGAGCTTCCTGCCGCCGAAGCGGGTGCCGGCTCCCGCAGCAAGCAGCACGGCATAGGGAGCCGGGACGATCACCCCGGCAGCTACCGGATTCTCTGCATCGATCCTAGGCGGTGGCTTTGGCAAATCTCAATGCCACGGAGTTCATGCAGTACCGCAAACCCGTCGGTTGGGGTCCGTCGTCGAAGACGTGGCCGAGGTGCGCGTCGCACCGGCGGCAGGAGATGGCGGTGCGCACGGTGCCGAAGCTCCGGTCCGTGGTCTCCACGATATTCTCTTTCGCGATCGGAGCCCAGAAGCTCGGCCATCCGGTTCCGGACTCGAACTTGGTACTCGAGTCGTAGCACGCCGTGTCGCAGCAGATGCAGCGAAAGACACCCTTCCGGTGCTCGTTCAGCAACGGACCGCTGAAGGCGCGCTCGGTGCCGGCGTGTCGAGTGATGTCGAACGATTCAGGGGTGAGCTGTTTCTGCCACTCTGCTTCGGTCTTGACGACTTTCTCCACAGAGACCGCGCTTTTTCGTTTCCCGTCGTCGGTGAAATCGATGATCTTCACCTTCTCGGCGCCGGGCAGGAGGCGAGGTCCGGCGCCGCGCCGTGTCAGGAGGCCGAGTGGCCCGACGACCGACAGCGTGGTCGCACCGGTTGCGAGGAGGAAGGCCCGCCGGTTCATCATCCGTGATCCGGGAGAACCTGCATGGTCTGCAGAGGGCATCGTGTACTCCAGTCGTTCAATTTGAGTGAGCTGAGACGAGCGGAGGGAAATCTACTGCAGTGGGACGATGTGGGGCGGAGAGTTGTTGGAGGCGGGCTCCCGGTCGAGCGGATCAGGCCAGCGGCCCGCGATGCGGCGGACAGGCCTCGAGCCAGACCTGCTCTTTCGGATCGAAGACCCTGGAGCGGGTGAGGAAGCGAACGCCGAGCGGAGCCTCGAGCGAGAAACCGCCCCCGCGCCCGGGCACGACGTCGATGATGAGCTGAGTGTGCTCCCACACCGCGAACTGCAGGGCGCCGATATAAAATGGCGTTTCGTCGATATGTCCCAGCAGGACGTCCCGCTCCCCGATCCGGAATTCGTTTCTCGGATAGCACATCGGAGAACTGCCGTCGCAGCAGCCCCCCGACTGATGGAACAGCAGTGGACCGTGCTCCGCCCTGAGGTCACGGAGCACAGCGGCTGCGGCTTCGGTGATCAGTACTCGCGCGACGGAGTACTGATCATTCACCTGCGGTTCGGTCAAAAGAAGCCCATCTTCTTCGGGCTGTAGCTGACCAGCATGTTCTTGGTCTGCTGATAATGATCCAGCATCATCCGGTGGTTCTCCCGTCCGATTCCCGACTGCTTGTACCCGCCGAAGGCGGCGTGGGCCGGATACAGATGATAGCAGTTGGTCCAGACGCGTCCTGCCTTGATGGCGCGGCCCATCCGGTAGCACGTATTCGCATCGCGGCTCCAGAGCCCGGCACCGAGTCCGTAGAGGGTGTCGTTCGCGATGGCCAGCGCATCGTCCTGGGTCTTGAATTTCGTCACGGAAACCACCGGGCCGAAGATTTCCTCCTGGAAGACCCGCATCTTGTTGTGCCCTTCGAGAATGGTCGGCTGGACGTAGTAGCCGTCCTTGAGATCTCCGCCATGAACCCGGCGCGCGCCACCCGTCAGCACTTTGGCACCTTCCTTCTTGCCGATATCGATGTAGCTCAGAATCTTCTCGAGCTGGTCGTTTGAGGCCTGGGCGCCGATCATGGTCGCCGGATTCAGCGGATCGCCTTCGATGATCGCCTTGGTCCGTGCGACTGCCCGCTCCATGAACTTGTCGTAAATGGATTCCTGGACGAGCGCGCGGGAGGGACAGGTGCAGACCTCGCCCTGGTTGAGGGCGAACATCGCGAAGCCTTCGAGCGCCTTGTCGAAGAAGTCGTCGTCGGCTTCCATGACGTCGGCGAAGAAAATGTTGGGCGACTTGCCGCCGAGCTCGAGCGTGACGGGAATCAGGTTTTCCGCGGCGTACTGCATGATGAGCCGTCCGGTCGTGGTCTCACCGGTGAACGCGATCTTCGCGATCCGGGGACTCGACGCCAGCGGCTTGCCCGCTTCGACACCGAAGCCCTGCACGACGTTGATCACGCCGCTCGGCAGGATATCCGCGATCAGCTCCATGAACGCCATGATCGAGACCGGGGTCTGCTCCGCCGGCTTGAGCACGATGCAGTTTCCGGCCGCGAGTGCTGGCGCGAGTTTCCACACCGCCATGAGCAGCGGGAAATTCCAGGGAATGATCTGGCCCACGACGCCGAGGGGCTCGTGGAAGTGATAGGCGACGGTGTCTTCGTCGAGCTGGGAGATTCCACCCTCCTGCGCCCGCAACGCGCCGGCGAAATAGCGGAAATGATCGACGGCGAGCGGCAGATCGGCGTTGATCGTTTCGCGGATCGGCTTCCCGTTGTCGATGGTCTCGATCAGCGCGATCGCTTCCAGGTTCTGTTCCAGCCGGTCGGCGATCCGGTTCATCACGTTGGCGCGAAAGGCGGCCGAGGTGTTGTTCCAGCTGAGCGCGGCCGCGTGCGCGGCGTCGAGCGCCTTGTCCACGTCTTCATGCGTGGACCTGGCCACTTCACAGAGCGGCTGACCGGTCACCGGTGACGGATTGACGAAGTAGTTGCCGCGTGCCGGAGCGACATATTCGCCGCCGATCCAGTTGTCGTAGCGGGCCCTGATGGGAATCGTGATCTTGTAGGCAGCAGCGCCAGCGGGGAGCTTGGCGTTGGCTGAAGGAGCGCTGGTTGACGTCATGGCTGGCCTTTGGGTAGGTAGGAGATTCCTAATGTGCTGCGGGCTCGTGAAGATGCAATGAAGTTTTCGGTTGATGGCGTTCAGGGTTGGAGCCCCCGGAGCGCGCCAAAGGTTGGGTGCCGGGATATTGATCATGTGACCCGGGGAACCCGGAAAGGATCGCCGGGTTCAGAAATCCTTGCTCATGAGGCGGGCAACCCCGGAGGGCAGGACAATCCTCACTGGCCGGCGGCGCTTGACCGGGTCACGGCGCGCGGATAGACTTTCCCTCCCTATGCTCACGAGCCCGAACTTCAATCGCAATCGAAACTTGAACCGTTTCCTCGGGGAGGCGGGTCGGGCGTAGGCGATCGTAATTCGCGCCTCTATGCCAGCGACCCGTCGCCCTTCGCGACGGGTTTTGTTCGTTCCGGGATCGGGTCCGGTCGAGGAACCGGGGACCGGCAAAGATTCAGTTGACGGCAGCTCCGGACGATAGTCGTAGGGCCAGTGCACCACTTTGGGGTGTAGCTCAACTGGCAGAGCGCCCGGCTGTTAACCGGGAGGTTGCTGGTTCGATTCCAGCCGCCCCAGTATTCCATCAACGCCCCCCAACAGGGGGCGCTGATTTTTCCTGTCCGGATGCTACCAGGCGCGTGGTTATCTTGTCCGCAATGCCCACCACCCACGACCCCTATTCTGCCCTCCGGGTTCGCGACTTCCGCTGGTTCATCACCAGCCTCCTCACCCAGACACTCGGCACCCAGATCCAGGCCGTGGTCGTCGGCTGGCAGGTCTATTCCTACACCCGGGATCCCCTCTCGCTTGGTCTCATCGGCCTGGCAGAGGCGCTGCCGTTCATCGCGACGGCGCTCTACGCCGGTCATATCGCGGATCGACTGAACCGCCGACGCATCAATCTCGCGGCGCTCGTCGTCCTGGTCGGGTGTTCACTCGGACTGCTCGGCCTCACCGCGGCCGGCGAGATCTCGGCGGGACACGTCTGGCCGGTCTACGTCATCATCTTCCTGAGCGGCATCGCGCGATCGTTTCTGCAGCCAGCGCGCACCGCACTCTCCGCTGAGCTCGTGAGCCGCGATCTCTACCACAATGCCATCACCTGGCGGAGCTCGACCTGGCAGTTCGCCGCCGTGGCGGGCCCGGCGCTGGGCGGCCTGCTTTACGGATTCTCGGGGCCCACGGTCGCCTATGGCGTCGATGCCGCGCTCATGGTCTTCGCGTGGTTTGCGCTCGTCGAGGTGCGGCATTCCGCTCCCCCTGCCGCGCCGACGAGCACCCCGATCCTCCAGAGCCTGCTCACCGGCATCCGTTTCGTCCGGAGCGAGCGCCTGCTCCTTGGCGCCATCACGCTCGACCTCTTCGCGGTCTTCTTCGGCGGCGCAGAGGCGCTGCTGCCGGTCTTTGCCGCCGAGATCCTGCATACCGGGCCGCGGGGGTTGGGGGTACTACGGGCGGCCCCAGCAGCCGGGGCGGTCCTCATGTCCGTCTTTCTCTCGCATCGGCCACCGTTCGCGCGCACCGGGCGTACGCTCTTTTTCGCGGTATCGGCCTTCGGCATATGCATGATCGGCTTCGGGCTTTCGCGTAGCTTCTGGCTCTCCCTCGGCCTGCTCTTCCTGGCCGGGATGGCCGACAACGCAAGCGTGGTGATCCGGTCGACACTGCTGCAATTGCTCACGCCTGACGCGATGCTCGGCCGGGTCTCGTCGGTCAACAACATCTTCATCGGCTCGTCGAACGAGATCGGTGCCTTCGAGTCCGGGGTCGCGGCCAAGTTGATGGGGACCGTCCCATCCGTGGTCTTCGGAGGATTGATGACGCTGCTCGTCGTGGGGGTGATGACACTTCGCCTCCCCGAGCTCCGCAAACTGGGACGTCTCACATGACTGATATGACAGTAGCCTGGCTCGGCCTCGGACAGATGGGGCTCGCGATGGCGCGGAATCTTGCAGCTGGCGGATTCAGGCTCCGAGCCTGGAACCGGACGGCGGAGAAGGCGCGGCAACTTCCCGATGCGACGATCGCCGAGACACCGCGCGCCGCGGCCGCCGGCGCCGATCTCGTCGTCTCCATGCTGGCGGATGACGTGGCTGTCGAGTCCGTGGTATTCGGTGTGGATGGGATTCTCGCCGGCATGAAGCCCGGTGCGCTGCATGTGGGCATGAGCACGATCTCGGTCGCACTGGCGCGGCGGCTGGCGGAGGCGCACCCCAAGGCGAAGTCTCGCTACCTGTCGGCCCCGGTTTTCGGCCGCCCCGACGCCGCGGCGGCGCGGAAACTCTGGGTGGTGCCGGGCGGTTCTCCGGAGGATCGCGCCGTCGCTGAGCCGATTTTCGGCGTCCTTGGTCAGGGCACCTTCCCCATGGATACCGCCCCTCAGGCCAATTTGGCCAAGCTGGTCGGGAACTTTATGATCGCTGCGACGGTCGAGACAATTGGCGAGGCGCTCGCGCTCGGAGAGAAAGGCGGCATCGAGCCCGGTCATCTCATGGAGATGCTCTCAGGCACGCTGTTCGGGTCTCTGATCGTGAACGGATACGGCGGAAGGATCGCGAAGACGGAGTTCGTCCCGGCGGGTTTCTCGATGCCGCTGGGACTCAAGGATGTGGAACTGGCGCGCGCCGCCGCCTCCGAACTGGGAGTACCAATGCCGCTCGCGGACCTGGCGGCGGCCCGTCTCCGGACAGCCATCGACCGCGGCCGGGCAGATTTTGACTGGGCGGGATTCGCCACGGTCATCCGCGAGGAGGCCGGGCTTTCCCCGCTGAGGAATCGGGATGGGCGGTAGCAAAATCTTGAGTCGCCGATGAGCCGCAAGATTCTGGTGGATCAAGGTGGGCAGCGCTTCACCATGGAGTACGAAGACCTTCCCGCCACGGCCGAGAAGGCCGCCAGCTCCCGGTGGAATGTCACGCTCGGCTTCACCGCGATCACCACGCTCCCCGCTTCCTCGAAAGAGACTGATTCGGATGCTCGGGAACAGTTGATCCGCTGGCTCGATGGCCATCCCGGTCTGCATCCTACCGCGAGTGACTACCTCGGCGGCGGATGAATTCAGGCGCATGAATGCGCCACTTCGGCTCTTGCTCTACATCCTCGAATTCCTTAGCGTACCGTCTCGTTTGTACCCGGTCTCTGCCCTGGACAGGTGATTCCCTGATGGCGCTTCCCGATAGTCCTCCCATGCGCATCGCCCTCTTCTCAGAGGTGTACTGGCCCATGGTGAGTGGCGTCGGGGTCACGCTGCTGCGTCTCACCGAGGAACTCGAAGCGCGCGGGCACACGGTCCGGGTCTATTCGGCGGCGTACACGCTGCCCGACAGCGGTGATCGTCCCGAGGTGCACCGCTCGAACGGCGTGCCGCTTTTTCTATATCCCGAAGTCCACTGGGCCTTCCCGCGACAGAAAGAAATCGTCGCGGACCTCGCCGCCTTCCGCCCCGATATCGTGCACGTCGCGACCGAGTTCGCGCTCGGACTCGCCGGAATCAAGGCTGCCCAGCAGCTCGATCTCCCGCTCGTCGCGTCGGCGCATACTGACTATCAGAAGTACGCCGCGCGCTACGGCGTCGAATGGGCGCTCCAGGTAGGCTGGATCTATCTCCGCTGGTTCTACGGTCACGCCTCGAAAGTGCTCTGTCCCTCACGAGTATACGAGCGCTTTCTTCATAGCAGAGGCGTGGATCATACCGGGCTCTGGACCCGGGGTGTGGATCCCGCGGTATTTCATCCCCGCTTCAGAAGCGAGGAGTATCGCCGGTCCTTCGGGCTCGGACCGGAGGACCTCCTGGTGACGTACATCGGGCGCATCGCCAAGGAGAAGGATCTCGATCGCATGGTGAAGGCGTGGGTGGCGCTGGGCGAGCGCCGGGGGAACGCGCAACTGGTGCTGGTGGGGCAGGGGCCGCTCGCCGAGGAGCTGCAGCGCCACCAGATTCCCTGCTTGCACCTGACTGGTCTCAAGCAGGGGCGCGAGCTATCGGAGGCGTATGCCTCCGCGGACATTTTCACCTTTCCCTCACCGACCGAGACGTTCGGCAACTCGCTGCTCGAGGCAATGGCGTCGGGCCTTCCCTCGCACGCCGTCGATGCGGGAGGCGTGCTCGACTATGTGCGGCACGAGCAGAACGCACTCGTCTCGCCGGCGCGTGACATCGAAGGGATGCACGATGCGCTCGGCCGGCTGCTCGAGGACGCGGCGCTCCGGCGACGGCTGGCGCAAGGCGGCCTCCGCACGGCGGCGGCCCGGGACTGGGAATCGATCTATGACGCGCTCGTTCACGATTACCGCAGCATCGCCGAGGAACACGAGGCGGCCGCCGCGGCGTGATTTAGGCTGGCCGGATCCAGGAGGCAGATATGGCGGTGACATCGAGGAAGCTGTTGGAAGTGGCGCTCGGCCTGGCAGTGGCTGCGATCATGAGCGCATGCGGCTCGGATTCTACGGGTCCTGGGCAGACTCTGACGCCGCCTCCGAGCGGCACCCTGACCGGCTCGCCCGAACCGGCGCAGCGGCTCGGGTATTCGTTCTTCAGCGGTTATTCCGCTCCGGCACGACTGGTGGTGGCGGACGTCAATGCACTGGAAGACGCCTGGATCGAAATCAACCAGCATATCACCATGGTCCCTTCCATTCCCGACGTTGACTTCACCCAGGACCTGGTGGTGGTCGCGGCGATGGGATCGAGGAGCAGCGGCGGATTCCGCATCACGATCGACAGCGCGCGTGCCGCCGGGCAGGACGTAGACGTCTTCGTCACCACTCGGTCTCCCGCGACCGGCTGCGTCACCGCAGCCGTTCAAACGTCTCCCGTGGATGTCGTCTCACTCGCGCGGCCCGCGGGTGCGGTCGTCTTCGTCGAGGATTCCGCAAGGATCGGCTGCTGAACTGACGCCGGCTTCACGCATATGAACTGAAAGGGCGAGCCACGATGGCTCGCCCTTTTTTGCATGACCGACCCGGGTCTCGCGTCAATCACTCACGGCAGTGCCCTGAGCCCCACGTAGCAGAGCGCGGCGATTGCGGCGGCCATCGGAATCGTGAGGATCCAGGCCCAGACGATGCGTCCAGCCACGCCCCATCGGACTGCGGAAATCCGCTGGCTCATACCGACGCCGACGATGGCCCCGGTGATCGTATGCGTGGTGCTGACGGGGACACCGAGCGTCGACGCGATCAGCACGGTGATGCCGCCCGCCGTCTCCGCGCAGAAGCCGCCGAACGGCCTGAGCCTCGTGATCTTGGTTCCCATCGTCTTCACGATGCGCCAGCCGCCGAGCGCGGTGCCGAGGGCGATCGCGGTGTAGGCTGTCATCTCGACCCAGAACGGCACGTGGTCGGCGTTCTGCAGATACAGGTGACTCTGCCATCCGGTCTGGCCGATGAAGAGCGCCTGGACCGAGACGAGAAGGCCGACGACGACGCCCATCGTCTTCTGCGCGTCATTCGCTCCGTGACTCAGCGAATACAACCCGGCGGAGATCAGCTGCAGCCTGCGGAAGAGCTTGTCCATCGGGCCGGGTGCCTGGCGACGGAGCAGCCACGCGAGCCCGACGCTCAGTCCGAGCCCGAGCGCCATGCCGATGAGCGGAGAGAGAAAGATGAAGAGAATCGGCTTGACCCAGCCGGCGGGAATCAGTGCGGCGACGCCACCCTTGGCGATGGCCGCGCCGCCGAGTCCGCCGAGCAGTGCGTGGGAGGAGGAACTCGGGAGGCCGAGATACCAGGTGATCAGGTTCCAGGCGATGGCACCGAGCAGCGCGGCGAGGATGACGGCCGGATCCACGACGCTGGGCTCCACCAGCCCCTTGCTGATGGTCTTCGCGACCGCGGTGCCCACGATGAAGGCGGCCAGAAAGTTGAAGAACGCCGCCCACACCACGGCGACGCCCGGGGAGAGCACACGGGTCGAGACGACCGTCGCAATGGAGTTCGCGCTGTCGTGAAATCCGTTGATGAAATCGAAGACGAACGCGACCGCGATGATGACGAGGACCGTCGTGACGCTCGCGTGCATGTTCAGCCGTGCTTGATCGAGATGGACTCCAGGACATTCGCCGCATCCTCGGCGTAGTCCAGGGTCTTCTCGAGATTATCGTAGATCTCCTTCCACTTGATGACCGTCACGGCGTCGGTCGTGCCCTCGAAGAGCCGTCCGAGCCACTCGTGATAGAGACTGTCACCCTCTTCCTCGAGGCGCTTCACCGCGATGCAGGCGGGAAGCACCGCGCCGTTGTTCTTGTCGAGCCCTTTTACCGCGATGAGCAGCTGCTCGGTGACCCGCTTGATGACTTCCGCCAGGAGGATCGCCCCCACCGGGGACTCGCCGATGTGGAAGATCTGGGAGCGCCGGGCGGTTCCGTCGATCAGATCCATCACGTCATCGAGGCGGGACGCGAGCGCGTGGATATCCTCGCTGTCGAGCGGAGTGATGAAGGTACGATCCAGCCGCGTCACGACTTCGTGGGTGAGCTGGTCCGCCTCGTGCTCGAGCCGCTTGATCGAGTCCACGATGTGGCCCCGACGGTCAGGGTTGGCCTTGAGCAGCTCTTCGAGGAGGCCGGCCGCTTCCACCGTGCAAGTCGAAACCGCGGTAAAGAGGTCGAAGAAGCGTTCATCTCTAGGGAGCAGTCGCACGGGCGGATCTCGATTTGAATGGTCTGTTCGTCGATGGCTTGCGGCTGATTCGGAGGATCGACAAGGGTGCCCTGGCCTGTCACCCCGTCGTGTCACGAAATGGTAACGACGCCGCGTGAAGGTAGCGTCGGCCCCGGGGCTGGCAAGGGGGGATCTTGAGGGGTCGCGAGCGTCCTGCCCCTGGGCCGGTCAGGCCAGAACGCGGAGCAGGTCGGCAGGCGATTCGAGCCAGAAATCCGGGCCCGCGGGCGCCAGGTCGGCCCGGGAAAACGGTCCCCACAGTGCTCCGCCGGTGCGGACGCCAGCGGCCCGGCCTGACCGCATATCGTGGATGCTGTCACCCACGTAAATCGTACGAGTCGGATCGGCCGCCAGCAGTTTCACCGCCCGATCCACTGGCTCGCGATCCGGCTTCGGCTTCACCACATCATCCGCCCCTACGATCACCTCGATCGCATCCGCAAGTCCAATGTGCCTGAGACCGAGCAGTGCTCCCTGGTGATTCTTGCTGGTGACGACGCCGGTCCGCCGTCCGGTCAGCCGGACGCCGCGCACCATCTCCACGACGCCCGGGTAGGCGCGCACCATCCGGTCATGATTCGCGAGGT
>JBDUEA010000011.1:0-39907 GCA_040002695.1 Gemmatimonadota bacterium
CGCGAACCGCGAGCGGAGCCTGGAGGGCGAACAGGAGGGAAAGCAGCATGCGGGTCCGGAGAAGGAGAAGCGGTAAGGGTAAGAGGTAAGGGGGCGCTGAGCGCGAAGTGTCGGCCTCCCTCAGCGTTTACCCCTCACGGTACTTCCAGATCGATCGCCATCCTCGCTTCACGTATCTCGTGGAGAAAGTCCTTCACGGTCGCGCGGTGGACCGGATGGTCCAGGTACGTCTGCACCGCGCCCATGTCGTCGAGTCTGACCTGCAGCGCGAAGGGATACTCGCTCGCACTCGGTCCCAGGTTCGGTCCCCACTGAATTCCGCGGATCTCCGGAATACCGACCTGCATGCCGAGCAGCGCGCGTCCGGCCGCATCGATGCGCGCCGCCGAGGCATCGGGTTTGAATCGGAACAGCACGAGGTGGAGAATCATGAACGCTGCGCACACCAGATCGGGTGACCGCGTGAGTTCATTTGAGGTTCGTCTTGTAGAAGGCGAGAATCTTCTCCCACGCCTTTGCCGGCTGATCCCCATCGGATCCCTGGCGGCCGGGCTTGATGAAGCCATGGCCGGTCCCGGGATACACATCGTACGCGTAGCTCTTCTTGAGCGCCTTCATCTGCGCCGACACCGTGGGCAATGTCTGGTCGATGCGCGCATCGCTCTCGCCGTAGACCCCGAGCACCTTCGCATTGATCTGGGCCAGTGCGGCGGAATCGGGCGGCGGGCCGTAGCAGACCACGGCGGCTTTGAGGTGGGGATTCGTCGTGGCATACCGGAAACTCTGGCCGCCGCCCCAGCAGAATCCGATGGTGCCCACATCGTCCTTCCTGACTGCGGGTAACCCGTTCACGTAGGCATAGGCCGCGTCGAGATCGGCGGTGACCGCCTCGGGTGCAAGCTGGGCGGTGAGCTTCCGGCCGGAATCGGGGTCCGAAGGCGTGATCCCGAACCGCGAGGAGAGGAGGTCGGGAACGATCGCGACATATCCTTCGCCTGCCAGCTTGTCCACGACGGTCGGTTCCCAGTCGCTCAGGCCGAAAATTTCATGGATGACGATCACCGCCGGCGCCTTGTCCTTGCGTTCGGGATACGCGACGTAGGCGCGGACCGAATCGCCGCCGGCCTTCTTGATGTAGACCCACTCGCCGTGCGTCGTGACGGCATCCCTGCGCGGCGACGTCCCGCGGATGGACTGTCCCACCGTCCAGACACCGCCCGCACCTGCGGCCAGGCCGACAGTCGCGACGAGCGCATAGCGGATGAAGCCATTCCGTGACCGGACTCGGTGCATATATCCCCCAAATTCCAATGAGTCGTTGGACCGCTGATGAAAATCCGCACTGACTGCCGTTTACCACTGAGGTCCGGCTAGGTGTCGTGGCTCCAGCCGTCACCCTGTTCATCCCCGCTGGTATCCTGCGAATTGGTCGCGTACACGCCATCGAGCGCGCTTTCGGGCGCCGGCAGGTGGTCGCGATCCGCGAGTGCTTCTTCCGCGGCGCTGTCCACCGCCTCAGCCGCGGCATGCTCGAGCTGTACCAGCTCTTCTGTGCGGATCCCGCTTCCCTTCAGGAATTCCTCGTAGAGTCCGATCGGGTCCCGCTGTCCCCAGTACGCAAACAAATCCGCCGGAAAGGTGGATCGCGCCTCGCGCTCGTCGTGAGTAGCATGGCCGCCCATCCTGAACGTTTCCGCGAGGAGGATCACCGGCCCTTCACCTTTTCGGCAGCGTTCGGCCGCGAGGCGGGTAGCGGCGAATGCATCGAGCACGTTGTTGCCGTCGAATGACCATCCTGCCACGCCGTATGCGCCGGGCCAGCCATCGAACGTTCGCGTAGTGTGATGCTGATCGAGCCGGGTACCGAGCGCCACCTGGTTGTTCTGGATGATGAAGATCGCAGGGACCTTGCGCACCGCCGCAAAGTTGAGTCCCTCGTGACTTGGTCCCGCCTTCGCGGAGCCGTCGCCGATCCACGTCATGACGACGGAACGCTCACCGCGCATCTGGGCCACCATGGCGATCCCCGCGCAGACCGGGACCATCACGCCGACCGGCGAAACCGGCGGCACCACGTGGTGCGCCATCGAGCCGATATGTACATCGCGACCGCGAGAGGGACCGTTCGCCGCGGCGAGATAGCCGCGGAACACGTCGGCGATCGGCATGCCCATGTCGCCGCAGGCGGACTGGTTCCGAATCATCGGCGAGACATAGTCGACGGCGCGATCGAGCGCGAAGACCGGCCCCACGGTGGTCGCCTCCTCGCCCGTGCCGAGCCAGGCCTTGGAGATCACACCCTGTCGCACCCAGCGCTTGAGCCCAATGTCCTGCAGGCGCGCGATGACCAGGCGGCGGTAGAGCTCCAGCAGGTCCTCTCGCCCGAGGCGTTCGATGATCACCCGCCGACTCTCATCCCGCCCGATCCTCGCGGCGAATTCCCGCACGAGCGCCGGATCAGGCGTCCATGTCGCGTATTCGGGAGGATCGAACGCAGGGAAGCGAAGCATGCGGGAAGGTAAGAGGTAAGGAGTGAGGGGTAAGGGGTAGGGAAACGGGAAACGGGAAACGGGAAACGGGGTCACGCTCAGCCACCTGCCACCTGCCACCTATCCCCACCCTCACCGCTTAAACAGCCTCGCGAACACTCCACTCTCCTCGGCCCCGGCGAGCGCCTCGGCAAAAGCAGTCATCGTCGGATACCGGTCCGCGGGGTCCAGCGCCATCGACTTGGCGAACACAGTTTCCAGCCTCGCGGGCATTTCGGGCCGTACTTCGCGCAGTCCCTTCGGCTTGCCCCTGAGCCGGGCGATCATCATCTCTTGCGCGTTCTTGCCCTGGAACGGAAGCTGACCCGTGAAGAGTTCGAAGCCGAGGATGCCGAGGGCGTAAACGTCGCTGCGGCCGTCGAGTGGTCGTCCGCGAATCTGCTCGGGACTCATGAATTCCGGAGTGCCCAGCACGATACCCGTCGCCGTGAGTTTGGCGACTTCCGGCTCCTGTCGTCGCTCCTTGGCGAGACCGAAATCCATCACGACCGCACGCGCGCCCCCGGGACCCTGAGGGTCCGGCACCAGCATGACGTTTTCGGGTTTGAGATCGCGATGGATGATCTGCAATTCGTGCGCATGCTGAAGACCGCGGCACATCTGCATGAGTAGAGGAATTCCGATATCGAGCGGCTGCGGTCCATCCTTCACCTCGCGGTCACTCAGCAGGTCCCCCGGCAGATAGGGCATGACCAGGTAGATCAGCCCGTCCTCGGTCTCGCCGAGTCGGAGAATGCGACAGACATTGGGATGCTCGAGACGCATTGCGAGACCGGCCTCACGGCGCAGGCGCTCGACGGAACTCTGGTCTCCGCTCAGCTTCGGCGAAAGTACCTTGATCGCGACCGTCTCCGCGGTGCTCTGGTCCCGGGCGAGATAAACGTACGACATCCCGCCTTCGCCGAGCTTCTTGCCGACCTGGTAGCGGTCGTCGAGCAGACTGTTGGTGAGCCCGCTGGCGCGGTCCCCCGCGGGTGCGCGCGCGAGCGCGGCCTGCCGGACAAGCGTGCGTTGCCCGGGTGTCGACGCGGGCGCCGCCGACCCGGCGGACGGCGGACTGCCGCCGGACACCTCGATCAGCGGCGACCCATCCTGCGGGCAGAAGCGCGCCGGCTCGGCGTAGATCTTGTTGCAGCGAGGGCAGCGACGACTGCTCAATCGCGGTACCGGTTGCGGCCGTCGGCCTTGGCCTTGTACAGATTCTGATCCGCGAGCTTGAACAACGATTCTCCGTCGCTGACCCGGTCATCTGGAAAGGCAGCGATGCCGATACTGATCGTTGCGCGGACCGGGCGGCCGGCCTCGCCGAAATCATGTCCCGCCACGCGCCGGAGAATCCGTTCCGCGAAGATCCGGGCACCGCTCCCCGCCGTTTCCGGCAACAGGACGACAAATTCTTCTCCGCCATAGCGTGCGACGATATCCACTGCGCGCTGCTCCCTCCTCAGAATGCCGGCGATCTGCCGGAGGACATTGTCGCCCATGAGGTGACCGAATGCATCGTTGATCTGCTTGAAGCTGTCGATGTCGATCATGAGGCAGGTCAGCACCGTGCCATAGCGATTGGCGCGCTCCATCTCCTGCACCAGCTTCTCCGAGAGCGCCCGCCGGTTGTACGTCTCCGTAAGCGGATCGGTCTCGGCCAGCTGCTTCATCTGTTCCTTGCCGAGTACCGCGTTCTCGAGGTCGTAGGCCTTTTCGAGCGCCGCGACGGCCGCCGCGATGACCTGGGTGGCGAATTCGACGTCGGTCTGGTTGAGCGGCGGGTCATCCGCCGTCGTCCGGATGAAGAAGATGCCCGCCGGCTGGTCCCGCAGGTTGAATGGCAGCGCGATCGCGGAACTGGTCGGAACCTCCCGGCCCTCGGACTCCCACTCAGCGCGGATATGATGGAAGAGCGGATCGGTATGCACGTCGGTGACCAGGACGACTTCGCGCGTGGCAAGCGCCCGCTGCACTTCCGGATATCGCTTCAGGTCGATGCGCAGGTTGCGCAGCATCGGATTCTCGTACGCGGCGACGACAACGCCGAAGTCATCGCCGGGGCTGGCGATGATGAGCGAGCACTTGGAGATCTTGAGTCCGCGGGCGACGCGCCTCACCAGAATGTGATAGATCTCGTCCGGCTTGAGCGAGGCCGTCACTTCCTGGAGAATGTCCACCATCTCCGAGCGGCTCCGCGCCTCGGCGCGCGCCTGATTCAACTCGCGTCCCGCGCGAAGGTGCGCCTTGACTCGCGCCAGCAGTTCGCGGGCCCGAAATGGCTTGGAAATAAAGTCCGCGGCGCCGAGTCCCAGCGCGCGCACCGTGGCTTCCTCGGGCGGCATCGAGGAAATCATGAGGACGGGCAGATCCTTGTGGCGGGGATCCCGTTTCATCCGCTCCAGCAGCTGCAGTCCGTCGACCTTCGGCATCATGATGTCGAGCAGGAGCAGGTCGTAGATTTCGGTCTCGAGCAGTTCGAGCAAGTGTTCCCCGTTTGGTACCGTCGTCACTTCGTAACCGCTGTCCTTGAGAATCCAGGAGAGCGTACGCGACAGCGCCTGATCGTCATCCGCGACGATGATCCGGGGCGCCAGGTTCATCTGGGCGACGATCTGTGACGGAGGGGGACGACACGCATCAGTGGGTCAATCGGTAGAATACGTCGGGGTCGACATTGCCACCGCTGATCACGGCGACCGCGGGACCGGTTGGCTGGTAGCGTCCCGCCAGCAGCGCCGCCGTGCTGGCCGCTCCGGACGGTTCCACCCGCAGGCCCATTTCATCATGCAGGAAACGAACGGCCTGCGCGAGGTCGTCCTCCTCCACACGCACCGCCTGATGAACCACGCCGTCGAGGTGCTGAAAAGGAAGCACGCCGACCGAGAGTGGAAGCAGGCCATCGGCGATACTGTGAGACCGCTCGAGACGGGTGGGACGTCCCGCGGCGAGCGCGGCACTCAACTTCGCCGCGCCGGCTGGCTCGACTCCGATGACGCGGATGCCCGGCTTGAGTGCCACCGCGGCTGTGGCGATACCGGCGATCAGGCCGCCACCGCCGACCGGCACCAGAATCGTTTCCACCTGCGGCCAGTCTTCCAGAATCTCGAGACCGCAGGTGCCCTGCCCCGCGATCACATCCGGATTCTCATACGGCGGTACCACCACGAGTCCCCGCTCGGCGGCCAGCTGCATGCAGCGGGATTCCCGCTGGGTCCGGTCATGGACGAACACGACCTCACCTCCGTAACGCTGTACTCCTTCCACTTTCACCCGCGTGGCGTCCTCGGGCATGACGATCACCGCCCGGACACCCAGCCGCTGCGCCGCATAGGCCACGGCCTGACCGTGATTGCCGCTCGAGTGTGTGACGACCCCTCGCACTCGGTCCTCGGCGGGCAGCCGGGCGATCGCGTGATACGCTCCGCGAATCTTGAACGCGCCGATCGGCTGGAGATGCTCACACTTGAGCGCGACCGGCACGCCCGTGATGCGGCTCAAGGCCGGGGCCTCGATGAGCGGAGTCCGCACTGCGACTCCGTCGAGGATTACTGCGGCCGCGCGGATGTCCTCGAGCGTTACCCGCGTCGAGGCACCGGCGGCAGGTGCGGTCTTCTCAGTCGTGTTCAATCGCGAAGCCGTCGGTATGGGACAGGGACGACCAGACGCCGCAGAATCTCGTTCACTCCTCCGCTCCTGACACCGGCACGGATTCCTCGGCCACCTCTTCGGCGCCGCCATCATCCTCCTTCACTACGCGCGCCACGTCCACCACGTTGTCCCCGGCATCGAGATTCATCACCTTGACCCCCTGGGTATTCCGGCCGATGACGCGGATACCGTCGACGGGAAGCCGGATGATGACGCCGTGGCGGGTGATCATCATGAGCTCGTCACCAGGAATGACCTCCTTGAGCGCTACTACGGCACCGGTCTTGTCGGTCTTCTTGAGCGTGATGATGCCTTTCCCGCCTCGCTTCTGCACCCGGTAGTCCTGCAGCTCGGAGCGCTTGCCGAAGCCCTTCTCACTGACGACCAGCAGCGTGGCGTCGCGGCGGATGACCACCATACCGATGACGTGATCACCGGTTTCGAGCTCGACGCCCTTCACGCCGGTCGCCGTCCGGCCCATGTCCCGGACATCCGCCTGGTGGAACCGGATGCTCATGCCGTCCGAGGTGGCAAGGACGATATCGCTCGAGGAATCGCACACCTGGACGTCGATCAGCTCGTCGTCCTTCTCGATGTTGATGGCGTTGATGCCGGTGGTCCGCACATTCCCGTAGGCCGAGAGAACCGTCTTCTTCACCGTACCGAGACGTGTGGCGAAGATCAGGCACTTGTCCTCGGCGAACTCGCGGACGGCCACCACGGCGGCGATCCGCTCATCCTGCTTGACCGAGATGCAGTTGACCACCGGTTTGCCGCGGCTCGCGCGGCTTGCCTGCGGAATCTCATGGACCTTGAGCCAGTAGACCTGGCCGCGGTCGCTGAAGAACATCAGATAGTCGTGCGTGCTCGCGATGAACAGGTGTTCGACCCAGTCGTCTTCCTTGGTCCCCATTCCATTGAGGCCCCGGCCTCCACGGCGCTGCCGCTTGTAGGCCGTGACGGGGATCCGCTTGATGTAGCCCGAATGGGAGATCGTGATGACCATGTCCTCTTCGGCGATCAGGTCCTCGACCGAGAAATCGCTCTGGTCGGCGACGATTTCGGTGCGGCGCTCGTCGCCGAAGGTCTTGGCGATGTCGGCCAGCTCTTCCTTGAGGATCGCCATCCGGCGCGGCTTCGACGCCAGGATGCTCTTGAGCTCCTTGATCGTCGCCTGCACTTCCTTGAGCTCGGCCTCGAGCTTTTCGATTTCCAGGCCGGTCAGCTTGGCGAGACGCATGTTGAGGATCGCGTCGCTCTGCTTCTCGGAGAAACCGAAGCGCTTCCGGAGCCGGGCGTCCGCGTCGCCGGTGTCCTCCGACTTGCGGATGATCTTGATCACCTCGTCGATGTTGTCGACGGCGATCTTGAGTCCCTCGAGAATATGCTCGCGCGCCTCGGCGGCCGAGAGGTCGAACTGCGTCCGCCGGACCACGATCGTGTGCCGGTGCTCGATGAAATGCTCGAGCAGCTCCTTCAGGTTCATGACCTTCGGCGCGCCGTTGTAGAGCGCGAGCATGATGACGCCGAACGTCGTCTGCATCGAGGTGTGCTTGTAGAGCTGATTCAGCACGACGTTCGGAATGCAGTCGCGCTTGAGCTCGATCACGACCCGCATGCCGTCCTTGTCGCTCTCGTCCCGAACGCCCGAGATGCCTTCGATCCTCTTTTCCATCGCCAGCTCGGCGATCGTACGGACCAGATTTTCCTTGTTCACCTGGTACGGGATCTCGGTGACCACGATCTGCGACTTGCCGGACGACTCCTTCTCCTCGATTTGCGCCCGGGCGCGCATGATGATCCGGCCGCGGCCGGTCTCATACGCTTCTTTTATTCCCTCGCGTCCGTAGATGTAGCCGGCGGTCGGAAAATCAGGGCCCTTGATGTGCTTTCGCAGATCGGTGATCGAGGCATCAGGAGTGTCGATCAGCGCCTCAACGGCCTTGACCACTTCGCGCAGGTTGTGCGGCGGAATATTGGTCGCCATGCCGACGGCGATGCCGCTCGAACCGTTGACCAGAAGATTGGGAATCTTGGAGGGAAGAACCGTCGGCTCCTGCAGCCGGTCATCGAAGTTCGACTGGAAATCGACCGTATTCTTGTCGATGTCCTCGAGCATCGCCACGGCGACATTGGTGAGCCGGGCTTCGGTGTATCGATACGCCGCGGCGGGATCGCCGTCGACCGACCCGAAATTGCCCTGACCGTCCACCAGCGGATAGCGCAGGGAAAAATCCTGCACCATACGCACGAGAGCGTCGTAGACCGAGCTGTCGCCATGCGGATGGTATTTGCCGAGCACGTCTCCCACGACCGTCGCGCTCTTCTTGTACGGGCGCCCCGGCACCAGGCCGAGTTCGTTCATGGCGTAGAGAATCCTGCGATGAACCGGTTTGAGTCCATCTCGAACGTCGGGCAGCGCGCGTGAGACGATGACGCTCATCGAGTAATTGATGAACGACTGCTGCATCTCTTCTTCGATCAGGCGGGGAAGGATCCGCTCGCGCGAAATGGGTCCGGTCATGTGCTTCCGATGTGGGGGTCCGGCGGGCGGCCGCGGACGGGCGGAGAACGGACAAATATAGCGGAGTCGCCCCCCGCAAGGCAACCGGCAATCGTTACCTTAAGACGTTTAATGACAAGTATTTATGGTTCTCCTCTCTGCCGCCGACGCGGGCCGCCCGACCGGGCCCGATCTGCCCCCGAATCGGGCGGCAGTGTTCCCGGGAATTTACCGCACCGACGCCCGACGCGAATCGGATTCATCCCCGTCACCGGCCGCGATTTCCGGAATCATCGCGGCCTCGGGACCAGACCCAGCGGCACAAGAAAAGAGCCGTCAGGGAAGAATTCCTGACGGCCAATGCCTTCTGACTGATTCTTTCGAAAATCAGCGGCGATAGCGTTCCAGTATCTGGTGGCCCTCACGTTCGTTTCGGGTCGCATACAACACCCCCTGGCCAACACCGATCAGGCGGGCACCGAGGGGCAGAGTGACCGTCGATATGACCTGGCCCCGCGAGTCGAAGACATCGAATACAGGCGTGGAGTCGGCCGCGGGCGTATAGCGCTGTACCCAAAGCTCTCCTTCCGGAGTTGCAAAGATGCCCGAGTTCCCGACAAACGCGGGCTTGTATTCGGGCCAGGTGAAGTCCTCGAGCGAAGGCGGCGGTGGGGCACTGGCGGCCGCGCCCGCGGGACCGCCGATGGTGATTCGGCCCCGATTGTTCTCCATCGCGTCGAGAAACCGGTACTTGTCTGCATCGGTAACCCTGACCGGCGTGAACGGAACGGCTGCGCCGCTCTTCCCGACGCCATCATCAAACCACTCGACGTGGTAGTCGCCAGCCCGGGCGACGGCGACATGGCCGTCGCTCGTCGCGATCCAGCCGTCCGCGGCGCTATATGGCTGGGGCCGAATCACGACGGCGCGGGCGCCAGCACCTTCGGAGTGACTCACCTGGATCGCCGGGGGCTTGATTCGGGTCACCGAGTCGATCTGGCCAGTCGCCGGATTCCATCGGAGAATAGCGACTGAATCCGCGGGCGCGCTGTCCGGGCCCTCCGGTCCATCAGAAGATCCACCCTGCAGATATATCCTGCCCGCCCGATCGACCCCACGGACGATCGTCGGTCCTCCGACCCCGTCCGGCAGGCCGACGGCGCCGACGATCCTGCCATCCGGCGACACCTTGAGGAGCCGGCGGGCCCCACGATCCACGATGTAGGTGCTGTCTCCGCCGAACGCCAGGAGCTCACCCGGGAAACGATACTCGCTGGAGCCCTGGCCGGTGCGGCCCACCGGCGTCAGGCTTCCCTGCTTGAAATCCGCGAGAATGACCGACCGCGGACCCACATCGGTGACCAGCACGCGACCATCCGGGAGTTCACGCAGCGCGACCAGCTGCTCGAATGAGCCGCCGACCTTCGCCTCCGCCGACACAATCTTCCGTTCCGCCGGCCGTGACTGCGCCGAGAGGCTGACAGCCGCGGGAAGCAGAATCATGCTTACATATAAGGAAAGGGGCGATCTGCGTGGTCGGGGCAATGGAGGCTCCTCCGTCGGGGGCGGACGTAGCCAGCCCGGGCCGGGCTGTGCGGAGAAGATGCATCGGAGTCAGGAACGGTTGCGGCGGAAGGAGGAGCAGGTTCACGCCGGGCGGCATGTCGCCGTCCCCGGACTCGGAACCGGCCTAGCCCTGCCGACGGAGGTAGACCGTGCCCTTGCCGGCGCCGAGGATGGCGTTGCAACAGGGAAGCACGATGTTCCCGATGGCCGTCCCGCGATCATCAAGTACTTCGTACGTGGGCTGCGGATTGTTCGCTGATTTGGAAGTGAGCATTACCATGGGAGCCTCTGCGATCGATCGGTCGTGGCGGCCGTATGAGTACGGCCGTTTGCGAGTTACAGAGTCTAAGATGCGATGCGGGGGAAAATGGTTGCGCGGAAATGCAGAAAAAGGGGAAGCGGGAAAGGGGAACCGGGCTGGCTAGACCCGGGACCGCACATTCATGACGGTCCACCTCTCCACAGCCCCTAGCTCATACTCCGCGCAACCCTCCTTGCCCCGACCGTGTCTACGACCCAGCAACATCAATGACTCGAGAGCCTCGGAGCCCGGTGCCAGAGAGTGAACTGATCGACAGAGTCCTGGCGGGCGATCCGGCCGCCGAGCGTGCGCTTTACGGGGCGCATGTGGACCGCGTCTACCGGCTCGCCTACAGGCTGGCGGGCGACCCGACGCTGGCGCAGGACTTTACCCAGGAAACGTTCATCCGGGCCTTCGAGCGCCTGAGGGATTTTCGCGGCGAATCGGCCCTGTCGACATGGCTCAGCAGCATCGCGGTGTCGGTGGCCTTCAATGGACTCCGGAAGGTGAAGCGATTCCGGACGCGGGAAATGGATCTCGATGACGCAAAGAGCGTGGGTAGCGTCGGTCGACGCTCCGAGCCTGATCTCAAGGTCCGCCTCGCCAGAGCAATCGATGATCTGCCGAAAGGCTATCGAACGGTGTTCGTGATGCACGACGTCGAGGGCTACACCCACGAAGAGATCGGTGCCACCCTCGGCGTCGAAATCGGCACCTCGAAAGCACAACTATCGCGGGCACGAGCCCGGTTGCGGGAAGTCCTCGCCTCACATGCAGGAGAATGGAAAGCGTGAACGACGATCGCCTGGACGAACAGCTGCACGATGCGGCCCAAGCCTACAATCTTCCGCCGGAACCCCCGCGCGATGAGATGTGGGAGAACATTCGCGCAGCGCGCGAAGCGCGGCGCTCCCGTCAGCCTGGGGCGGAGGTAATCAATTTCCGGCGCCGGCTGGCTTGGCCGATCGGTCTCGCGGCTCTGATTGCTCTCGCATTTGGACTGGGCCGGATGACCGGCCCAAGCTCCCGTGCCACCGCACCAATCGCCAGCGCCGTAACCACTCCGAGGGCGACCTCATCTAATCCTGCTGCTCAGAACACCGCGTACACCGTCGCGACGGTTCAGCACCTGGCCCGCGCGGACGCCTTTCTCACTGGCTTCCGCGCCGACGCTCGAAAGGGCCGGCACGATGCTCAATTCACCGGCGCCGCGCGCGACCTGCTGTCCAACACCCGGCTGATGCTCGACTCGCCGGATCTGACTGATCCGCGTCTCCGTTCAGTCCTCGAAGATCTCGAGCTCGTGCTGGTGCAGATTGCCCAGCTGCCGTCCGAGCATGGTGGCGACCAGCTCGATTTGATCACCGATGGTCTCAAGCAGCGTGGTTTCATTCCCCGGCTTCGTTCGGCGATCCCCGCCGGCCCGGCCTCGTATGTCCCTGGAGAATCCTGATGCGCACGATCCTATCTGTTCTCGCCGTCGCGGCTCTCGCCGCCAGTCCCTGCAGTTCCGCCTCGGCATCGCTCCAGACCTCAGCGGCCAGCGGGTCGTCATCTTCGGCTGCGGCCTCCCGCGCGTTCGGGCCGAGCAGTTCGGCGGGTCATGCCGCGTCCACCGGCAGCATCGCTCCCGCGCCGTGGGCGGCCGAGGATCCCGCCGACTCAGTGTACCGCTCGGCGCGTGAAGCGCTGAATGCCGGAAAATATTCCACGTCTGCGCAGCTCTTCCGAAGCATTCACGAGCGGTATCCGAAGTCTACGTATGCGGCGGATTCCTACTACTGGGAGGCGTTCTCGCTCTACAAGAGCTCGGGGAACGACAATCTGCGTGCCGCGCGCGAGGCACTCAGAACCCAGGCGCGGCGCTACTCCAACGCTTCGACGATCGGCGACGCGAATGCCTTGCTCGCGCGCGTCAACGGGCAGCTCGCTCGGAGTGGGGATGCTGGTGCGGCGGAAAGTACGAGCGTCGCGGCGAATCAGGTGGCGAAAGGCGGCTGTCCGGACGAAGACGATGATATGCGCGTCGAGGCGCTAAACGCTCTGCTGCAGATGGACGCCGACCGTGCGATGCCGACGCTCAAGAAAGTACTGGCGCGTCGGGAGCCGTGCACCGAGGTGCTTCGGCGGAAGGCGGTCTTCCTCGTTTCCCAGAAGCGCACGTCCGAGACCGAGGACATTCTTCTCGCCTCGGCCCGTAACGATCCGGATGAAGAGGTGCGCCAGCAGGCCGTCTTCTGGCTCTCGCAGACTGGCAGCGACCGGGCGGTGGCGGCGCTCGACTCGATCCTTCGCACCTCGAAGGACGAGGAGCTGCAGAAGAAGGCGCTCTTTTCACTCTCGCAGATGAGCCAGCCGCTGGCCCGGAAGAGTCTTCGCGACTATGCCGAACGCGCTGATGCACCGAACGAAGTGCGCGAGCAGGCGATTTTCTGGATCGGTCAGCAGGGCTCTCCGGACAATGTCGCGTATCTCAAGGGACTCTACGGCCGCCTCAAGGACGAGGAGCTCAAGGAGAAGGTGCTTTTCTCCATCTCCCAGATGAAAGGCGAGGGCAAGTGGCTGCTGGACCTGGCCGTCAATCCCGCCGAGAGCATCGAGATGCGCAAGAAGGCGCTCTTCTGGGCCGGACAAAATGGGGCGTCGATGACGGATCTCACGAGCATCTACGCGAAGACGAGCGACCAGGAAATCAAGGAACAGCTGATCTTCGTCTACTCGCAGCGCTCCGACAAGGAGGCGGTGGACAAGCTGATCGACATCGTGCGCAACGAGCCGAATAAGGAGCTCAAGAAGAAGGCGCTCTTCTGGCTCTCCCAGTCGCATGATCCGCGGGCGGCGCAGGTGCTCAGTGACATTATCGACAAGCCCTGAACGGAATCACTCGGCGAACCTGGAGATTGCCATGAACAGCATTCGATATTCCATCGCCGCGGTCGTCCTCTGCTGTGCCGGGGCCGCGACTGCGGGAGCGCAGTCGATCGCGGATCAGGTGGGGCGGGCGCCGGACGGTACGGTCCGCATGAGCTATGTCGCCCGTCCCGGTGTGTGCGGCGATGGCGGCGGCATGATCCGGACGGGCAGGTCCACGATGCATAGATCCGGGCACAACGTCTCGACCTCTTCGGGGGACGACGATGATGATGTGAGCAACTGCCCATGCGACGGAGGCCCGGTGCGGGTGGCGCTCCGGGTGCGCGACCACCACGTCGTCACGGTGCGGACGTATGTGGGTGGTCAGTGGAAGGCGAACGGCCCAGTCGTTGACCTCGGTACGGTTCGGCCGACCGCGGCGGTGGATTATCTGCTTGGCCTCGCGAGCCGTGCCGATGGCGAAGCCGGCCGGGATGCAATTTTTCCCGCGACCATCGCGGACAGTGTCGACGTGTGGCCCAGGCTCCTGACTCTGGCCCGCAACGAGAATGTCGCGCATGAGACGCGTCGGCAGGCGGTGTTCTGGGTGAGCCAGGCCGCGGGCGAGGCGGCGACCCGCGGTCTCGATGAACTGGCCGGCGATTCGAGTGGCGATATGGACGTACGGGAGCAGGCGGTGTTTGCCCTCTCCCAGCGGCCGAAGGATGAAGGAGTGCCCGCGCTGATCCGGATCGCGAAGACCAACAAGGCACCAGAGCTGCGCCGCAAAGCGTTGTTCTGGCTCGGACAATCGGAGGATCCGCGGGCTCTGACGTTGTTCGAGGATCTGCTGACGAAGGAATAAGACGCTGGCGGTGAGCGCTCAGCGGTGAGCGGGAGCCGAGGGCCCAGACATGGCCTTCGGCTTCCTCCTTTTTATAACTGGCCCGATCTCGGGGTGGGCTCCGCTCCGGCCTGCTACCAGCCGCACGCGTATCGCTCTACATTCCCCGCATGTCCCACCCCGCCATAACCATCTTTGCCATCTCGCTGGCTTCCCTCGCCGGGTGCTCCAAGCCAAAGCCACCGGTGCCGGTCATCAGCCTCGGCATTCGGCCCGATACCGTTCTCACGAAGTTCTTCGACGCCACCGAAGCCGCCTCGACGGGCGGGGACCGCTGGACGGTGGTGTCGGTCGAGGACAAACAGGTCGCGGTCGCGGACTTCGGAACGCGAAAGCTGATTCCGGTCGGAACTGCCACGACGTTCCGTCAGCCGTTTCATATTTTTCGGTCCGGCGACTCCGTGTTCGTGACGGATTGGTGGCTGCGCCAGACGACGGTGTGGTCGCTTGCGCCGGCGGCTGCGGGTACGATTCCGGCTGCAGTACAGGTCCGCGGTACGCTCCCCCGTGCGCGGGACGCGGCGGGACAGTGGTATCTCGAACTGACTCCTCCCTCACGTCGCGACGGCAGCGGCGCTCGGGATTCGGCCGCGATCGTGCGCGCCAATCCGGATTTTTCGAAGGCCGATACCGTCGCTCAACTCGCGCCACTCGATCTCGCCGAAGTCAACGAGGACGCCGGCCGCCGGTTCGAGCGGCGACTGCTGAGCGGAATCGATCACTGGGGTGTGCTCCCGGATGGAACCGTCTGGATCGCACGGGTCAATCAGAATCGCGTGGACTGGTATGCGCGGGACGGCAAGGTCGTTCATGGCGAGCCGCTGCCGGATCGTGTGTTACCGGTCACTGAGGCCGACCGGCAGATCTTTCTCCACCGCTTTCCGCAGGAACTGCGCGCTTCGGCGGAGCAGCTGCCGTTTGCGGCGGTCAAGCCACCCTTCGAGGATGCCGTCACCGGAGCCGATGGTGAAGTGTGGCTCGAGAAGAGTCGTTCGGTCGGCGATTCGGTGCGGATCTATCAGGTCGTTGATCGAGCTGGCGCGCTCATCCAGGAAATCCATTTTCCGGGGTTCGGGCGTATCCTCGCCGTGAGCGCGGGCGGTGTGCTGGTCACCGAACCGTTCGACACCGGCACGCGCCTCCTTCGCTTCAGAATGCCAGCCCGATGACTTCCGGCGCCCGAACGACCTGGGCGTCGCACCAGATCAAGACCAGGGAGAGACGCATGAGGTTGAAGAATTGCGCGCCGTTCGGGGCGCTGCTGATAGTCGTCGCCTGCGGCACCGGTGCGGGCGCGGGCACCCGGACGCCGAAGTCCGGAGATGCGATCGTGCTCGATCATCCGGAGGCGACGCTGGCGACGACCTTCCCCCAGGTCAGCAATGTCATCGAGCTTCGGGATGGCCGAGTCGCGCTCGCGGACCTCAAGGACCGGGTCTTCGTGTTCGCGGACTTTGCTACCGGCAAAGTCACCACGGTCGGCGAGCACGTTGACACCATCGTACCCGGCGATCCGGCTCCCGGCAGACACAAGTTTCCCGGTCAGGTGCTCCGGCTGCCGGGGGACACGGTCGCGCTGGTGGATTTCGCATCGGAGCGGACGTCGCTCTGGAATGAACAGGGCAAATTTCTCTCGATCATTCCGCTGCAGCCGGTGGCCGGCGGCAATCAACCGCTGATGTATGACTCCCTCGGACGCGCGTACAAGGAAGATTTCCGTTCGGTAATGGGCGGGCTCGAGCCAGGAGCCAAGATCAAGATGGACAGCCTGCCGGTTCTCCGTTTCCCGCGCAGCGCGAGCACCGCGGATACCATCGCCGAGCTCAAGCTCCCTTCCCTCGGCGAGGGTCACTTCGGCGAGCAGACCAAGATGGTCGCCACGATCTTTGGCGCGAGGGACGCATTCGGCGTCTTGCCCGACGGCTGGGTGTGGGTTGCGCGTGCGACCGACAATCGGGTGGATTGGCGCAGTCCCGACGGCACATGGCAGGTAGGGACCGCGCGGCCGTTCGAGAAGATCCCCGTCATCCAGGCGGACAAGGATCGGTTCATGGATATTGCGCACCAGAATGGTCTGCAGCGCGGCGTGGCTGTGAGCTTCCCCTTCGCCACGATCAAGCCTCCGTTCAGTTCGGCGGTCACCCGCGCGCCCGACCAGGTCTGGCTGCTGCGCTCGCGCCAGTCCGGCGACTCGACTCCGGTCTATGACGTCGTGAGCCGCGACGGCGCGAACCATCCGCCGGTGCAGCTTCCGAAAGGAGGCGCACTCGCCGGATTTGGAAAGGATGGCGCAGTCTATGTGCTGCAGAGGGGGACGGACCAGCGGCAATCGCTGGGGAGGTACAGGATCAAGTGAGCGGTGAGGAGTATGGGGGAGGGCCGAGAACCTGCTCCCGCTCACCCCTCATTGCTTACCGCTTACCGTCTCGTTCAGTCGAGCATTGGCGGCTCTTCGCTCCGGGTGACTGCCTCGCGCTGATTGTCCGTCGCCCGACGGTTGCGCCGGCGGCCTTCCTCGTACCATCTGCGGGTGATCTCACCCGCAAGCTCCCGGTTGCCGAGGCCGAAGGCGAGTCCCGTGGCCAGTGCGATCGAACCGAGTACTAGTGTAAAGGCTGACGTGACGATCTCGTCGGCGACTCCCACCTGCTGCAGCCCCATGAAAATCGCGATGACGACCATCGCCCCCTTGGCGAGCTTGGCGAGTGTCGGTACGCCGGCGACACTCCCCGCCGACGCCACGATCAGGCCCCGCACGAATTCCCCGATGATGATGCCGAGAATCACGATGACGATTCCGGAGATCAACGTGGGGATGAACGAGAGCATCCGGCCGAACATCTCCTTGATGTTCTCGAGGCCAAGCGCGGTACTCGCGAGCAGGATGACCACGAGCATCATCAGCCAGAAGACGAGCTTGCCGACCGCATGCACCGGGTCGATATGCGCCCGGCTCACCGCTTCACTCAGGCCGCCGGCATCCGCGACGCGGTTGAAGTTGAGGCGCTGCAGGGTCCGGTCGGTCCAGCGTTGCAGCTGACGAGCGACGAGGTACCCGGTCAGGAGAATCACGAGCGCGCCGATCAGCGCCGGCAGCACGTCGGCAAGTTCCTGTCCGCCTTCCAGCAGACGATCCCAGAGTTCGTTCACGACGACACCTCGATGACGAGCTTGCCGAGTTGGGCGCCCGACGCGAGTCGCGCAAAGGCGTCCGCAGCGCGGTCCAGCGGGACGACGGAATCAACCAGGGGCCAGAGTTTCCCCTGGCCCGCGAGGCGGCTGATCTCCTGGTATTCGGTGTAGTTCCCCATGGTGGATCCGAAGATACTCCACTGATACCAGAAGAGCTTGCGGACATCGGTCACGACCATCGGGCCAGTCGTGGCACCACAGGTGACGAGTCGGCCCATGCGGCCGAGGCAGCGGAGTGACTGCTCCCAGGTACGCTCGCCGACGTTTTCCACCACGACCTCCACCCCCCGCCGCGCCGTCAGCTCGCGGACCTGCCTGGGCACATCCGTCGTGGTGTAATTGAGGGTCACATCGGCGCCAAGCGTGGTGGCGGCCGCGAGTTTGGCATCCGAGGAACTGGTGGCGATGACTCTCGCGCCGAGGAGTTTGGCGATCTGGAGCGCCGCGAGGGAGACGCCACCGCCGATTCCCCAGATCAGCACCGTCTCACCGGCGCGGACTGCGGCCCGATTCGCCAGCATCCGCCATGCGGTGAGCGTCGCGAGCGAGAAGGCGGCGGCTTTCTCCCACGGCATGCCTTCTGGAACCGGCGCGAGATTCCGCTCCGGCAGCACGAGCAGCTCCGCAATGCTGCCCGGCACGTGCTCGCCGAGGAGGCGATAGGAGACACACAGGGATTGTTCTCCTGCAAGACAATACTCGCAGTTCCAGCAGGAGAGGCCCGGATTGATCATCACCCGATCGCGGGGCTGGAAGCGCGTCACCGCGGCCCCGACCGATTCCACGACTCCCGCGCCGTCCCCGCCCATCACGTGCGGAAACTGGAGTGCGACTCCCGGAAGTCCCTGCAGCACGAAGAGGTCGAGGCGATTCAGCGCGGCGGCGCGCATGCTGATGCGCACCTGATCCGGCGCCGAGATGACCGGGTCCGGAACGTCCTGCACCCGAAGCTGGTCGAGCGAACCATGCGAAGTGAGAGTCAGCGCGCGCATGAGGCAGGCGATCCCGTGGTGAGAGCTAGAATGCCGGGCTCGCGATCTTTTCCCCCGGCTGCAGAGGCACGGAGACCGCGGCGCCGCCGGCGACCGGCTGCAGGTAGAACAGATACTCCCCTTCCTTCTTCGCCTTGCAGACGTAGGCGATCATCGTTCCATCCCGCGAGACCGAGTAATACGTGATCGGCAGCTCGCTCTCGACCAGCGGCGTCTTCGTCCCGCTGGCGGTCTGTCGCACCACCTGGTAGTGGGTCGGGCCGTCCCTTCGCTCGAGCAGATATACCAGGTCGCCATCCGGCAGGAAGGAGGGGGCCGTCTCACGACGGTCTTTCGACAGCGTCATGTTCGTCTGACCGGTCCCATCGGAATTCATGAGATAAATCTCGCTGTTGCCGTCTCGCCCCGAAGTAAACGCGATTCGTTTACCGTCAGGTGAGACGTCGGGATCTCCATTGCCACCGGGGACGGCCGTGAGCGCGTGCGCTTCGCTGCCGTCGGCGTTCATCAGGTAAAGCTGGCCGGTCCCGGAGCGGGACGAGGCGAAGATGATCTGCCGACCATCCGGCATCCATTCCGGCTGGTTGTCGAGCCCCGGGTCGGAGGTGAGGCGCGTCGGATTCCTGCCGTCGGCGTCCAGCACGAAGATGTCATAGTTCGAGGGACCGGAGCGATCGGAACTGAGCAGCAGGCGAGTGTGATCCGGCGAATACTCCGCCTGGACGTTCGAGAAACTGTCGCTGAGTATGCGGAGGAAAGTCGAGGGCGCCCGCAGCTGCAGGCCGTAGACGCCGTACTTGCCATCCCGCGTCGAGGAGAAAAGCAGGTCGGCCACCACGAACAGCTGCGCCGTCACCGGCTGAGCTCCGGGAGCGGTGGCGGTGATCGTCGCGACGCCGGGACTCAGCGCCTCGATTTCGCCATCGGTACCGACCGACGCGACGGCCGTCGACGAGCTGCTCCAGACCACACCCTGCGCCGGGCCGACCGGCTTTCCGTCGAGATCCATCGACATCGCGTTCAGTCGTGTGCTGCCTCCGGGACTGAGCCCGACCCGCTGCCGGTCGACGGCGATAATGCCCGGCACCACCGTGATGGTCCACGCCTTGGGAACGAACCCCTTCATCACGAAGCTGAGCGTCGTGGTGCCGAGCTTCTTGGCCAGCAGGACGCCGGTCGCGGTGTCGAAGGAGGCGACTGAACTGTCGGACAGCGACCAGTCGAACATGGCCTCCGGCACGGCGGTCGAATCCGCGGCTTCAGCGCGCACCTTGATCTCGCGCGTCGCCCGAAGCGGAAGCTGAATGGTTTCGCCCAGGCGCGGCCGGGTGACGAAACCAGTGACTTCACGGTGCACCACGATGGGGACGCGATGCTCCTGCAGAAATCCACTCACCACGACTTCGGCGCGTCCGGGAGCGAGCGCATGCACGATGCCGTCGGGGCCGATCTGGACAATGGCGGGATCGGTGGACGTCCACTGAAGGTCCGCATTTCTGAGCAGGCGCCCCTGCTGCGCCGGAACCGTCACATGCAGCGTCTCCGCCTCCTCCGGCGCGAGCACGATGCGCGAGCGACCCAGGTCATATTCAGTGAGCGCGACCACGACGGGCGCGGTCGCAGTCACTCCGCCGGCGATCGCCTGCACCAGACCCTGTCCGGCCGCCGCGCCCACGACCACGCCGCTCGTATCCCCGACAGTCGCGATCTCCGGGCGGAGACTCTTCCAGCCGACACGTGGTTGCGCGATGGGAGAGCCGTCGGCGCGGAGCGCATGCGCCACCGCGCGGACATTTTCCGCAGGAAGCAGGTAGATCGTTGCCGGCTCGATGCCGAGAGTGCTGACACCGGAGGCGGCAGCAGGCTGAACGGGGGCGGATGATGTGGAGGAAGCAACGGGGTGTGAATCGGTGGCGGTGTGAATCGTGGAATCCGGAGGCGGAGCGCTGTCGACAACCAGAACTCGTACCGCGTGCGACTTGCGGCCGGCCTGCACGACGACGTTCGCGCTTCCGGCGTGAAGCGCGGTGACTGTTCCGTTGGGCTGCACGCGAACGATGCGCTCATCCGATGAGCGATAACTGATGCGGAGAATCGCATTGCCGACGTTGTCGAACGCTTGAACGCTCAGTCCCTCACGCTGGCCGACTTTGAGCGAGAGCGTATCCGGGGTCACGTAGAGTTCGGTGACATTCTGGGCGGCGGCGGAAACCGACACTCCGGCAAGCAGGCATGCGAGCAGGGCCATCGACCGGCTGGGAACGAGCATCGGATCCATTCGTGGGAGCGCCGGGTGATAGGTGCAAGCCGGGGGCCAAGCTACCGGACAGGTCAACCCATTGTCAAGCAATGAGATCCGGCCAGCCATTGGTGCCTTATCCTCTCGCAGGCGGCAAGGAACTCGTCAGAACACGGGGAGCGGCGAGACTCAGTGAATTTCGCGAGGAATGGACTCAGTCCAGGTTTTTTCCCGAAGCACTTTCCCGCTCCTGAGAAGTTTGCGAGTGACCGCGGCGATGATTCGAGTTTCGTCGGACCGGATGTCGATTCGCGTGCGCAATTCGATATCGAGTCCGTGAGCGCGGATCCGATGCGCCTCGTCGCCCTGAAAGCGGGAGAGTCCGGGACGGGCATCGTGCGTCTCGTAGTATTCCCGCTCGAAGTTGTCGATTCGGTGGGGACCGGTGGTCGTTCCAGTTCCGCTCCCCAGTGTGAAGGACTCGCCGACGGACCACTCGACGCTGGTCGTATGGGCCGCCTGGTCCCGGATGACGCGATTCACGGCGACCGGCGCACCGGCGATCGAGCGGCTGTCCGGCCTCGAGTCACGCGGCGCTGGTGCGGGCAAGATGGCGGGCTCCCCGGCGTCCATCGGCACGACCGGAAGCGAGAACGAGGTCCTGGAGTCTCCTACCGAGAGTACGGTGGTCATCCGCCGAGGCGAGGGCCACAGCATCGGAAATTGCGCGTTCGAAACCGCAAATCGAATCCGGTGCCCGGGGCGAAAGATCCAGGTCGTGAAGTGGAGGGAGAGTGCGAGATGCACGGTGGTTCCGACAGGTGTCGGTGTCGGGGCCAGCATCGATTCGCGCTCCGCGCCGTTGATCGCAGCACCGGTGACGAGCGAGACGGCGCCATCGGGAGCCACGTCCTCGAGTCGCACGACCCAGTTGGCAATCGGCGCGTCGCTCGTCACCTGCAGTTCGGCCGCAGGCATGCCGATCAGTTCAATGCTGTCGGTGAGCACGGGACCGTCGTAGACCAGGCCCCCCGCGTCGTCGGGGCGCATGTCACCAGTCGGTTCACCCCACCAGTCGCCCCCCACCATGCCGTAGCCGGGCTGATAGCTGAGGATGTGCTGGACGCTTGCACCTGACGATGACGCCAGGCCATGTTCGGCGGTCGGGAAGAGCTTGAGCACGGTTGCGCCCGGCACCGGCCAGTCGAGCGTGCGCCATCGTCCCGGCGTTGTTTGCCGCTCGGCATCCGGCGGATGGCCGTCCCGCACGAAAAGCGTAAGGCGGGGCGAGCTGGACTGTGCGGACACCGCGCCTCTCAGCCAGTGGTTCCACCACTCGACGGCACGCGCGCGCCATTCGTAGTTCGGCCCCGGTGTGCCGTCATCGGGCCAGCTGTGATTCCAGGGGCCGATCTCCACCTGGAGCGGCACGTGCATATGCTCGAGCATCCGAATTGGCGTGTCGCGATAGCCATCAAGCAGACCACCGATCATGTAGCAGGGAATCCGGATCGCATCGTAGCGCCAGCGAAGCGCGTTCCTGCGCCAGAAATCTCCGTCGACAGGGTGCTTGAGGTAGGTGAGCACCCAGGGATACGCCTCGAACCGATCGCGGAAATAGGCCGAATCGAGCGGATAATCAGGAGTACGTGGAAGCCCATTCTCGTGATCGATCTGCAGTACGTACGGATCGATGTGCAGCGCGCCATCGATGTAGCGAACATCGTCGTGATAGAGATCGTCGGAGGCGTGCAGTGCGATGATGGCCTTGAGCTCGGGCGGCCGACGCATGGCAACCTGCAGGGCGTTGAAGCCACCCCAGCTGATCCCCCACATGCCGACGTTTCCGTTGGATCCCGGCGCGCGCGCGAGCTGCCGTATGATTTCCACCGCGTCGTCGAGCTCGGACTCGGAATATTCGCGCTCCGGCAGTGCACCGTCCGAACCGCCGGTCCCGCGGATGTCCACCTTCGCCATCAGGAATCCGTGGCGTGCGAACCAGGTGTAAAGTGGATAGTCGCGCCGATAGAAAGAATCATCCTTTCTATAAGGCAGCAGCTCGAGGAGCGCGGGGAAAGTCTCTCCGGGCTTCCGGGGGACTGGGCGAAACCAGGTGACGGAGAGCCGGACGCCGTCCTTCATGGCGAGCCAGCCACGCTCAATCCGGAAGGCGTATCCGCCGGCGGAATCCGCCGCGCTCGCTGGCGGGGAGACGACCTGACCGCGCATGGGGAAGGGCGCGAGGATGCCCGCGGCGAAGATGGCAAGACCCAGGTTCATGATCCCACTCGGTGCTCGGGCAGCTGCGGGGAGCGGCATTCGACCGGGTCCGGCAGCGGGCCGGTGCTCGACCAGACAACATGACCGCTATTATTTTTGATAAGTGGTTAAGAACAAACATCTTACACAATTTCTCCCGGATCGTCCAGCAGCGAATCCAGCCGATCCGGCTCCATCCATGGACTGGCGCGCGGAAGTTTTCGACTCCTCGTCCATCAGTGGGGAGGCCCGAGTGGGGTCAAACTGCTGATTTGGAAGTGGATCGGGCCGGTGTGCCTTGCAGATGGCTGTAAGAAGTGCATCTTATCTCGTCCCTCAATGCAGGCGCGGGTGCGCCTCGAGACCGGCGGCGGGTCCCTCGCCGCGGATGCTCCGGGAGGAAAGTCACGATGGCCGAGCTGCACGATATGGAGAGTACCTGGTCCGATTCTGGGTGGATGGATTCGGCTCCCTCGGCGCCGCAGCCCGAGCCGCCTCCCGCCCCCGCCTTCCACGCAACTCCGGCACCCTCCATGATGGCCGCGGAGACGCCCAGGTCAGTCCGCAAATCAGAGCCAGCCAAGGCCACCCGGGCTCCCGCCAGAAAAGCGGCCCCGAAGAAAAAGGCCGCACCCAAGAAGAAGGCCGCGAAGAAACCGGCGAAGAAGGCGGCCCGGAAGCCTGCTCGCAAGGCCGCTGTCAAACGGAAGCCCGCGAAGAAGGCGGCGAAGAAGTCCCCGAAGAAGGCTGCTCGGAGAGCCCCAGCGAAGAAGCGGCCAGCGAAGAAGCGGCCAGCGAAGAAGCGGCCAGCGAAGAAGAGTGGAAAGAAGAAACGCTGAAGCATGCGGGCGAGGTATCGGCCCGTTGGAAGCGCTCCGCACCCGCGGAGCGCTTCTTATTTCCGGCCGCGATGGCTGGCGAGTCCGATGTCGCATGCGTTAGAGTTGTCGCAATGACACTCACGGACGAGTCTGACAGCCATTCACCCCTATGGAACGGGGCGGGATTCGCATTGCTGCTCGCGGGAATCCTGCTCGCCTCCTGTGCCCGGACACGAACCACGACCTACTCTGTCGCCCCCTGGCTCCGGGCCGACCCGCGCCGTTGTCTGCTCCAGCGGGATCTCAGGGACGGCATCGAGGACATGGCCCGCCGTTGCGCGGAAGTCTTCGTGTCGGAAAACGGCTACACGGTGTATCCCCCATCCGCCGATTCGAGTCGCTGGGTCACGGAGGGAGCGGGTACGGAGGGACTTCGCCGGATCATTGCGGCACGGTTCGGCATGCTGATGCCAGAGGGAGCATGGGTGCAGTGCGTCCGGCGCGAATGCAGGACATTCTTCCGGCTTCGCGAACCTACCCGCCCTTGTACATTCCGTTCGGTCCGGATGAGTTACGTGTTCACCCGCATGAGCATGGAGACCGTGCTTACCGAGGTGCGACACTGCCGGCAGAAACCGGTCTGAGCCGCAGTCGAAGAACAGAAGAGGAGATCATGACTACCGTCGCCACCTTCAGGCGCCCTGCCGCAGACGAATACGCGCCGTACTACGCCCGATACATCGACCGCGTACCAGAGGGGGGACTGATCGACCTGCTTGACGGTCAGACCGACGTGACCAGCGGATTCCTGGCCTCGATCCCCGAAGAGCGCGCGGGCTATCGGTATGCACCGGAGAAGTGGAGCGTCCGCCAAATCGTCGGGCACATGGCGGATGTCGAACGGATCATGGCGTACCGCGCGCTCTGGTTCTCACGCGGCGCGACAGCACCGCTTCCGGGCTTCGACGAAAAGGTCTTCGTCGCCGGTTCCAATTTCGATCAGCGAACGCTGCCGGATCTGGCGGCGGAATACCTTGAAGTCCGCCGCGCCACGCTCGCGCTCTTCCGCGGCCTCGATCCCGAGGTCGGGGAGCGCCGGGGACAGGCGAGCGGCGCGGACGTCAGCGTCCGCGCGCTGGGGTATATCATATCCGGTCACGAGCTCCACCATCTCGAGGTGATCCGGACCAGGTATCTGTAGCGCCGGGTGCGTCCCATCTTGCCCGGGAGATGGCCAGGTGCATATTCGACGGCGTTCGTCTCGGCGCTCATTCCGGATGGAGGACTCGTGGTTACCGCATTCATTCTGCTCAAAGTCGGACGGGGACATGTGAAGGAAGTCGCCGAGGCCCTGGCGGACGTGCCGGGGGTGGTCGACGTGTACTCGGTAGCGGGCGCGTTCGATCTGGTCGCGACGGTCCGGGTCAAGGCCAACGAGGACCTGGCCGACCTGGTGACGGAACGGATGGTCGCGCTCGAGGGCATCACCCAAACCGAGACGCTGATCGCGTTCCGGACATATTCCCGCAAGGATGTCGAGGCTGCATTCTCCCTCGGCGCGAAAGGCTGAGCCATGCCCGCACTCGAAATGTCGATGACGACCACGGCGTTCACTCTCGAGGGATATCGCATCGTGCAGACGCTCGGCGTCGTGCGCGGGATCACGGTGCGCTCGCGTTCCGTATTCGGTACCATCGGCGCCACACTCCAGACTCTCCGCGGCGGCAATATCAGCCTCTTCACCGAACTCTGCGAGAATGCGCGTGAAGAGGCGTTTCAGATTCTGCTCGAGCACACGCGTGAGCTGGGCGCCAACGCGATCATCGGTGTGCGGTACGACGCGACGGAAGTGATGCAGGGCGTCTCTGAAGTGCTGTGCTACGGAACCGCCGTGGTAGTCGAGCCGGAGCATTAGAGAGCCGCGCGCACCGTAATTCCCGCGGCGCCGAGCCTTCGAGATTCGGGGAGGGACCATCCGTTACAGCGTCTTACTCCGCACCGCGGGCCTGCTCGCCCTTTCCAACGTCTTCATGACCTTTGCGTGGTACGCTCACCTGCGGAATCTAAGCGACCGCAAATGGTACGTGGCGGCCATCGCGAGCTGGGGCATCGCACTCTTCGAGTATCTGCTGCAGGTCCCCGCCAACCGCATCGGCTACACCGCCTATACGCTCCCGCAGCTCAAGATCCTGCAGGAAGTGATCACCCTCAGCGTGTTCGTCCCCTTCGCGATACTCTACATGCGCCAGCCGATCAAGATGGACTACCTGTGGGCCGGACTGTGCATGCTGGGGGCGGTGTATTTCATGTTTAGATCGGGGTGAGGTGGAAGCAGGTAGTAGGTTGCAGGTGGTAGGATGCAGCAGTCTTGCTCCCTGCCACCTGCCACCTACGACCTCTCTCATTCCTGCCTCAACGCCACTAGCGGCTCTACTCTGGCCGCCCGAAGAGCGGGGAGGAAGGCGGCGACGATCGCGCTCGCGAGGAGGACGACGAGGGCAATCGCGATCGAAACCGGGTCGCTCGGCTCGATGCCATGGAGCTGACTGCGGAGCAGTCGCGCGGAGGCGAGCGCAAGCGGCAAACCGATGACCAGACCCAGCAGGACTAGTCCCAGTGCATCACGAACCACCATGGCGATCACGTCGCCGCGCTGGGCGCCGAGGGCCACGCGCAGTCCGATCTCTCCCGTCCGCCGGGTGATGGCATAGGTCATCACGCCGTAGAGTCCCACCGCAGCCAGCAACAGCGCCAGCACTCCGAATCCGCTCGCGAGCCGCGCAAGGAGCCGGTCTTCGCGCACCGACTGCCGCATGAGCAGCGAGAGTGGATCGATTCCGCCGATGAGCAACGATGGATCCAGCGCCTTGATCTGCTGGCGCACCGGCATCACCAGGTCTGCGGGGTTCCCGGAAGCCCGGATCTCGAACCTGAGCGAGCCGGGCTCGCCGGCGCCGAACTGCAGATAGGGAGAATAGAAGCGCCGGATCGGCGCACCCTCGAGATCGTGATCCTTGATGCTGGCAACTACACCGACGATCTCCGCCGCCGTGGTGTCGTCGAAGCGCATGGTAGCGCCGATAGGATTCGTACCGGGGAAGTAATGCTGCGCCATCGTTTCGTTCAGAATGACGACCCGAGGGGCATGTCCCGCGTCCTGCGCGGTGAATTCCCTTCCTCGAAGGAGGTGTCCGCCGATCGCGGTGACGTATCCCGGGCTGATCCGATCAGTGGCCGCAACGGAATCCTCGCGGGTCCGCGCTACGAAACCGGGAACGGAAAACGAGTTCATGGACTCGGTGCCGCTGAAAATTCCATTCTCCGAGAAGGCAACCGCGGCGACTCCGGGCAGCCGGGAAAAGCGTTCGGAAAGTTCCTGCGTGAGACTCGCAAGCCGATCGCCACGGTAGCCTGCGGCCAGGGCGTCGAGCTCGACGATGAGGAGATGATCGCGGTCGAGGCCGGTATCGGCCTGCTCGACGCTGCTCAGGCTTCGCACCAGGAGAGCTGCGCCCACGAGCAGTACCAGAGAGAGTGCCACCTGCCCGGCGATGAGCAGCCGGCCCATCGGCATCCGCTGACCCCGAGCCCCGAGAGCATTGCTGTTCACTGAGCGCGCGCCGGCGCGGAGCGCCTGGGCCAGATCGACCCGGGAGCTTCGGAGCGCCGGCATCAGGCCGAACGCGCCAACCGCGAGGGCCGAGAGCGCGACGGTGAACGCGAGGACCGGCGCGTCGAGCCGCACGTCGAGCGCTATCGCAGGGGCGCCGTCGGCGGCGAGCGCCAGCAGCACGTGGCTTCCCCACCAGGCAAGACCCAACCCGGCAGTCGCACCGAGCAGTGCCAGCAGGACGCTCTCCGTCAGCAGCTGGCGCACGAGGCGAAATCTCCCGGCGCCGATGGCCAGCCGCACTCCCATCTCGCGTCCGCGCGCGATGGCTCTCGCCAGCAGGAGATTGGCGACGTTCGCACAGATGATGAGCATCAAGAGCGCGACGCCGACCATGAGCGTGAGCAGTGGAAGCTCGTAGGCGCCTCGCATCCGCGAGAACCCTTTGGCTCCTGAAGAAACGTAGATTTTCATTTCGCGGAGATCTTTTTCCGAGGCCCCCTGCGAGCCGTTGTCCGCATTCGCCTGCCGGACCTGACTCTCGAGAGTCGCACGAGCCTGATCCAGCGATACTCCCGGTGCCATGCGTCCGAGCAGCAGGAGCCAGTGGACACTGGGATCCGAGAGCCACGGCCGATTTGGCATCAGCGTGGACTGCATCGTGAGGGGAAGCCAGATATCAGTCGGTCTCCCGACGACGTCACCGGTAAACGTGGGCGGAGTCACACCGATGATCGACATTGGAGTTCCATCCACGACGATCGAACGCCCGATCACGGCCGGATCCCGGGCGAACCGGCTCGTCCAATAGCCGTCGCTGATCATGACTACCGGCGCAGCGCCGATGACGCGGTCCTCGGCATCGTCGAAGGTGCGGCCACGCGCAGCCGGAACACCGAGAACCTTGAAGTAGTTGCCGGAGACGAAGCGCCCCGAAGGATGCTCGGCTTCGGCACCCGCCGTTTTTTCAATCAGTACGGATGGCTCCGCGCGGCCCGACGCAAGGAGACCTGTCAGCAGTCCTGCGCGCTCCCGGAGGCGTTGGTAGGCATTGTAGGAGAGCAGATCGCCCTGGGGCCCCGGATTCATCGACACGCCGCCGGGGCGGCCCGGATCACCGACGGCGACGAGCCGGTCCGGAGCCTCGACGGGCAGTTTTCGGAGGAGCACCGCATCGATCAGGGTGAAGATCGCGGTGTTGGCTCCGATCCCGAGCGCGAGCGTTCCGACGATCACCGCGGTGAAGCCGAGGTTCCGGTGCAGCATGCGCACGGCGTACACCGCGTCCTGTCGCAGCTCGCTCAGAATATCTGATACACTCATGGCACGCTCCCGCTGTTGATCGATTGTGAGACAGGACCGACGTACCGATTCGATATCGCCAAACTGACGTAACGCCTCGCGTCGGGCCTCTTCGGAAATCATCCCACCCGTCACGAGTTTTTCCGCCCGCATCTGCAGATGGAACGCCAGCTCGTCGTCCACTTCGCGCGCCAGGGTGGCGCGACCGAGCCGAAGACGGAACACTCGTCGCATCACAGCGCTCTCATGCAGGCTTCGGCGCCGCGGCGCCGAGGGCAGCGCTCACCGCCCGGACGTACCGTTCCCAGCTCGATACCTCGGCCCGGAGCTGTTGCCGGCCCGCCCGGGTCAGTTCGTAGTACTTCGCCTTGCGATTGTTCTCGGAAAACCCCCACTCGGAGGCGAGCCAGCCTTTCCGCTCGAGGCGATGGAGCGCCGTGTAGAGCGGACCCTCCTCCAGCAGGAGTTCGCCGTCGGTGGCGCCGCGGAGCCACTCCGCCACGGCATAGCCGTGGCGAGGGCCCCACGAGAGGGACTTGAGGATGAGAACATCGAGTGTCCCGCGGAGCAGCCCGCCTTCAGGGTCGATCATGTGCTTCCCCTATGAATGATAGGGAAGACTAATAGACGCCTGAGGGGTTTGAAAGGTTGCGTCCTGGCGGAACTAGGCGGAGAGGGCGAAGAGGGCGAAGAGGGCGAAGAGGGCGAAGAGGAGGCTTGTGAATGATCGCTCAGGCTACAAGTCTTCAGTACATCTCCTGGATGCTCTCTTTCAACGCGGAGCCATCGGTGCGTTCACGTGAGGTATTTGATCGAGTACGTCGGGACGCCGTAGTGCTCTCGTCGGGAGCGCTGCTATCGCTTGCAGCATGCGGGCCGAGTTGCCAGACGACCGTACTCAAGTCAGCGGACGCGCCGGCACCAGGGCTGGTCGCCGTGGAGTATCTGCGCACGTGCGGTTCCGCGGGACGCACGATCCAGGTGGCGCTCCTCGAGCAGGGAGGGCCTATCGGCACGGGCCGAGGCAATCTCTCCTCCAGCCACATGCTGCACCCGAATCGGAAATCGCCGACGCCCGACGCTCCAGAATATCAGCTTGAGTGGGTGGCAGCCGATCACCTGATCGTCCACTATCCTGCGGACCTTCCGCCCAAGGACCGGCGCTCGTCGGAGCGAGGGGTGAAGGTGGAGTACATGAAGGAGTGAGCGGTGAGGGGTAAGAGGTGAGCGGGACGTGAAGGCGATCCTTCTCGCCCTGGACCACTGCCCCCTTACCCCCAGCCCTTACTCCTCACTGCTTCCTGCTCCTACTTGCTCCCCACCACATCCGCTCCCTGCTCGAAGACGATGTCGACGGGGATGCCTTTCGAGGAAAGGCGCGACAGATCGGCCTGCAGGGCCGGATTGATCTTTGCCCCCGCATCGTAGAAGCTGCCGACTCCCGCGTAATCGCCGTTCCCCTGGTAAGTAAGAATCAGCGCCGCGAGGTCATTGATGCCGGCGCGCATCTTCACGAGATCGACGCGATAGGTGCCGGTCACGGAATCGCGCACGAAGGCGCCATGATCCAGCAGGAAATTGAATTCCGACATGTTGGCACGGCCGTGCGCATCCGCCGCGCCGAACCGGACCGAGCGAAAGAGACCCGCAAGGAAGGTGACGTAGTTGTCGAGCAGGTTTTCGCTGAGCTCGTGACGATCGTTGAGCTGGGTGACCATGAAGAGGCCAAGCACATCGGCCTTCTCCTCCTCGAGGGCGGAGGCCCGCTCCTTGAGGGCGGCTCGCACGGTGCCTTCGCCGTCGATCGTGTTCTTGATGCCGAGTCCGTGCGCGACCTCGTGGAACATGACGTCTTCGAAGAAAGCGTCGAAACTGATATTTCCCCGCTGATCCGCGGCGACGAGTTCATCCGCGATCGGCATCAGAATCTTGTCGAACTTGGCCTTCATCGCATTCTTGAGCTGCAGGCGCCGGGTCCCCTTCTTCAGCTGGACCTGCTCGTCGTTGGGCAGGTTGATGGCGATGGTCTTGGCGCCTGCGTTAGCCTGCCCGGCGTAGAACACCGCATCATAGGCGTTGAGATCGCTGTCGGTCCCGGGTTTCTCCCGCTTGTATTCGTCCTTGACCGGCAGCGCCTGCTGCAGTGAGGGCAGTAACGAGGCGTAGCGTGCCAGCCGCTTGCTCCAGACCTTGTCCTTGATGAGCACGTACGCTTCGTGCGCGGCCTTGTACCCGAACAGTCCGTCCTCGTAGGACTCGATCGGTCCGATGACCACATCGAGGGTGTTGTTTTTCATTGCGAGCCACGCGAAATCGCTCGGCTGGTAATCGTCGGTTTCGAGTGCGGTCGCGCGAAGCTCGAGATACTTTCGCAGTCCGGGATCTTCCGCGAGCGCCGCAGCCGAACGGAGCTTCGCGGCTGCAGGCTTGATCCACGGCTCGAAGGCGACGTGATACGCTCCTGCCACCAGCTTGCCATTTTCCCGCCGCACCAGCGTGTACTGACTCTTGAGCGAATCGGTATTCGGGCCCGTGGCCGCGGCCTCGAACTCCGCGGTCGTAATGTCATGCGGATAAAAATTCGCGCCCTTCGGCTTGGCGCCGGCCTCAGGCACGAAGGGCGCGTCGCCGTCGAGACGATCCCAAGGTCCATAGTTGATGTCGATCAGGCGGCGGCTGCCGGAATCGGCCGCGAGCTTGAGCACCGAGTCCCGGGGTCCCGACGATTCGAGCCAGTAGACCGAATCCATCAAGCGGGCCGCCGCGATCAGGAGCGGCACCATCTCCTGCTCCTTGGGGCTCAGCCGGGAGACGTCGGCAGTGAGCCGCACCGGCGTGTATCGGGCGAGTTTCCGGGGAATCGTCTCGACGGCCGCAGTGCGCGCGCCGGAATCGGGCCTGGATCCGGCGCCGTCCGCGCTCGAGGCCGCAGGTCGTCCGCGATCGCAACCGAAGACGAGCGCGGTGAGAAACAGGACCCGAATCATTCGCATGGAGGCTCCAGAGTGCGGGGACGAAACGGACAGCATGCGGTCACGCGGTGCGCCGCTGGATCTCGCCGTCAGCGAGCGGCGAAGGCATGGCGGCGAGGCGGGCGGCGCAGTTGATCAGCGCGATGTGCGTGAAGGCCTGAGGAAAATTGCCGAGGAACTCGCCGGTGGCCGGATCGATCTCTTCGGAATAGAGACCGAGGTGATTCGCGTGGCCGAGCATGCGGCGGAAGATGCGCTCCGCGGCCTCGCGGTCGCCGATCATGGCGAGTGCTTCCGCGAGCCAGAAGGTGCAGATCGAGAAGGCGCCTTCTTCGCCTTCGAGGCCATCGGGATCCCGGTACCGGAAGACGAGTTCGCCATCCACGGTGGTGAGCTCGCGCGCGACCGCACGGACGGTGGAGATCACGCGGGGATGATCCCAGGGCAGAAAGCGCACCATGCCGATCGTGAGCACCGCCGCATCGAGCGCCTCCGGGTCGTCATAGGCCTGCAGAAAGGATTGCTTCCGTTCGTTCCAGCCACGCGTCATGATTTCCGCATGCAGCGTATCGCGGGCGTGCCGCCAGCGGACGGTGTCCCCCTCCAGCTCGAGATCCTCGGCCATGCGGATGCCACGATCGAGCGCCACCCAGCTCATGACCTTGCTATAGACGTAGTGCCGACGCTCGCCTCGCACCTCCCAGATACTCGAGTCCGGCAGGTGCCAGTTCCTGCTCACCCAGTCGACCAGGCCACGCAGCACGCGCCAGGTCCCATCCGTCATCGGGTGATGGCGCCGCCAGATGTCGGCCGTCTCCATGACCTCACCGTAGACGTCGAGCTGAAGCTGGTCCGCAGCGCCGTTGCCGACGCGCACGGGCTGAGAGCCCCGAAAACCGGACAGATGCTCGAGCTGGCGCTCGACCAGGTCGCGACGGCCATCGAGCCCGTACATGATCTGCAGATGGCCGCCCCCTTCGTGCCGGGACACCTTCTTCAGGAACCGCATGAAGCTGTCCGCCTCGGCGTAGTGCCCCACATTCTCGAGCGCCGCAAGGGTGAAGGCCGCGTCACGTAGCCAGACGAAGCGATAGTCCCAGTTCCGGCTCCCGCCAAGCACTTCGGGGAGCGATGTCGTGGGGGCGGCGATGATGGCCCCACTTTCCCAGTGGGTCATCAGCTTGAGGGCGAGCGCCGAGCGTTCGACCTCGACGCGGAACTGGCCGTGATAGCGGATGCGCGAGCTCCAGATGCGCCAGAAGGCGCTGGTTACCTCGAGCTTCTGTGCGCTATCGTAGCGGTCGACGGGGTGGATGTCATCTTCATCGTAGCGCATGACCAGCCAGCGTGAGTCGCCGTCAATGAGGTCCACGATCGTGGTTGCGCGGTCATGCTCGACGGACCAGTCCAGCGGCTCCGCGCTCGCGAGCGTCACCACCTGTTCGGTCCGGTCGCTGGCGAAGATGCCGGCGCGCAGGACTTCGAGCCGGGTGGCGCGGGAGCCGTACGCGAAGCGCGGCTGGAAGATGATCCGGATCTTACCGCCGCCGCCGATGCAGCGGATCTGCCGATGCAACTCGGGTTGAGCACCCAACGGGCGGCCGTCGATATCCACCGGCAGAAAATCCAGGACCTGGAATTCTCCGTCGCCGGTGCGGAACGTGGTTTCGAGCACGTTCGTGCCGGTCAGATAGCGCTGTCGGCTGGTGAAGGCTTCGACGGGCTGGATGCACCAGGTGCCGCCGCGAACGGGATCGAGGATGGCCGCGAAGATGCTGCCGCCGTCGAAGCGCGGGAGGCAGTACCAGTCGACGGCGCCGCCGCGGCTGACCAGCGCCGCAGTCCGCATGTCGCCGATGAGGCCGTATTCGGAAATCGAAGGTTGGTTCATGTCCTGAGTTCAGGTAACGGTGACCGCAGACTCCCGAGCCTGGCCGCGGAAGCCCGCGGAAACTGACAGACCTGCCCCGATGTCAATTGGCCGCAGATGAACGCAGAAAGGTCATGAGCAGGTAAAGCCCGTCGACCTCGTCATCCACACCACGGTTTTTTCTGCGATCATCTGCGTTCCTCTGCGGACCTTGTCCCTGGCCGCGGATGAACCCGGAAACTGACGGACTGATTCAGATCAGTCGGCCGCAGATGGACGCAGAACGGTCTTTAGCAGGTAAAGCCCGTCGACATTGTCATCAACACCACGTTTTTTTCTGCGTTCATCTGCGTTCATCTGCGGACCGTATCCCTGGCCGCGGATGAACGCGGAAACTGACGGACTGATCCAGGCCAGTCGGCCGCAGATGGACGCAGAACGGTCTTTAGTAAATGGAGCCCGTCGACCTCGTCACTCGCACCACGTTTTTTTCTGCGTTCATCTGCGGACCTTATCCTCGGCCGCGGATGGGCGGCAGTTGCGGCGCGCGTCGGCCAGTCTGCGGAGCCAGTGGGCGAAAGACTCCGGCGACCGGCTCCGAAAACGGGCGCCTCGCGTCCGCCTGCCGACCGCAATCGTCAGGGCACTATGACCCAGGGCGCGGAAGGCGTCTTCGTCGGTGGTATCGTCCCCCGCATAGAGGACCTCGTCACGCGGAGTCGCTCCACCCTCCATCAGGCGGAGCCAGTGCAGGACGGCCGCTCCTTTGTGCACGCCGCGCGCCCGCACATCGAGGACGCAGTTTCCCCGGCGCACTTCGAAGCGGCTGCCTCGCATCACGGACCGGGCATCCCTGAACAGAAAAGGCTCGGCGCGGGGCACCTCCCGATAGTGCACCGCGAGTGAATGCTCCTTGATCTCGACCCAGGCCCCAGGCCACTTGAGGACCGCCGCCTCAAGTCCTGCGCGGTAGCGCGCGGGAGAGGCACCACGGGTGACGATCCACGGCTCGGGCTGCCGGGAGCGCAGCATGTCGGCTCCGTGATTGCCGATGATCGCTTCCGTCAACGACGCCGGATCGGAGAAATCCCGGAACGATTCCAGTCCGGCGATCCGGACCGCGGTAAGGGTGGAACGTCCGGTCACGATCACGACCGCCGCACCGGATCGGCGAAGGCGGATGAGCTGCCGGCGGGCGAAGCCGGGGATTCGGGCCTGCTCGGGACGCCGGACCAGAGGCGCCAGCGTGCCATCGAGATCCAGAAAGAGTACCGGCCGGGGCGCACGCGCCAGTCGCCGGAAGGCGGCACGAGCACCCTCGCCGCGCGCGAGAGGCTGCTCCGGCAGCCGCATCATGCGAGGCGGCGGAGCCGTGAGACGTCCTGAAGAATCGCGTTCATCCAATCGTAAATGGTATGCTCCCGCAGCTGTTCGCGCATCCGCGCGAGCCGCCATTCCCGCTCCGCCGGAGGCATGGCGAGCGCATGATGAAAGGCGCCCGCCATCGCCGACGCATCGTACGGATTCACCAGGATGGCGCCGTCCATCTCTTCCGCCGCGCCGGCAAAGCGGCTCAGCACGAGAATGCCGAGCCCACCCTTCTGACAGGCGACAAACTCCTTCGCGACGAGATTCATGCCGTCCTGCAGAGGAGAGACGAGGCAGATGTCAGCGGCCCGGTAGCACGCGGCGAGCATGGTCGTATCATAGTTCTCCCGGATCAGTTCGATCGGCCGCCAATCCGGGCGCGCGAAGCGGGTGTTGATCTCGTCGGTGAGGGTCGCCACCTCTTCCTCGAAGGCCGCGTAGTCCGGCACTTCCTGGCGCGAAGGCACGGCGATCTGCATGAAGACGACTCGTCCGATCTGGTCGGGATGCTCCTCGAGCAACCGCTCGAAGGCACGAAACCGGCGGGGAATGCCTTTGGTGTAGTCGATGCGATCGACGCCGAGCAGGAGCTGGCCGCCCGATGGGAGATAGCGCCGGCGAAGTGAGCGCGCGGTCTGGTCGACGTCGGCGCGAGCTGCCAGCGCCTCGAAGGCTTCGACGTCAATCGAAATCGGATGCGCTCGCACCGTAGTGCGGTGCTTCCCGCGATTCACCACGCCGCGCCGCATATCCACGCGCGCATCGGGAAGAAATACCTGCACGCAGCCGAGGAAATTGGCGCGATCGCGCGCCGTCTGAAATACGAGGAGATCATTGCCAAGCAGCCCTGCCAGAAGCGACGCCGCCACGGGAAGCATCCGGAGGATATCCGGGCCGGGCCAGGGAATGTGCCAGAAATGATGAATGAAGAGGCGCGAGTCGCGGCGCAGCACACCGGGGACCATGGCCAGGTGGTAGTCCTGGATCCAGACCGTGGCCGGCCGACCGGCGGCTACATCGCGAACCGCGGCGGCGAAACGTTCGTTGACCTTGCGATACACCTCCCAGCAACCGGCATCGAAGGTGAGGCGATCGAGCTGAGAATGGCAGAGCGGCCAGAGCGTCCGGTTCGCCGACTCGATGTAGTATCCCCGAACTTCCTCTTCGGAAAGCTGGAGCCGGCGCAGCCGATACGTGGGACGATCGGGCGGAACGCCGACGCTCGACTCCGCGTCGGTCACTTCGAAGTCGGCGGAGCCACTGCCCCACGCCACCCACGTCCCCCCGGCCGCACTCATCAGGGGCTGGAGTGCGGAAGTGAGACCGCCGGCGGGTTCAGAACTGGAAATTTCGCCGTTCGGTCCGCGGGTATGGACGAACGGCTCCCGATTGCTGACGAGAATCAGTGGCTCGGTGTCGGGGCGCCGCAGCCAGCCAGGTAGTTGCATGCTGGGTATACCCCACGCGGCGGAGAGGGGAAGTACTGAACGAAATTGGGGTACCGGCTGCAGCTTCGAAGCTGGTACACCAGTCGCGCGACTTCCGCCCTTGCGCCCGCTCTGTCTACGGCGCACACTTCAGCACTCCCGATACACGGAAGTCCATGGCGCGCCTCGTGTTCGCCCCAAAAGCGCCACCCGCTGCCCGGCAAGCGCAGCAGAGCCATCGGCCTCGAGCATACGTTCCATCGATGGATCTCTCGATCGACGAACAATCTCAACGAGGTCACCGATGAGTGCAGTTGCTGGCATCGTCCGGTACCGACCCGTTCTTCGCGCCGCGCTCCTCGGGGCCCTGCTCCTCCCCTCCTGCCGTCCAACCGAAAAAGATCGCATCGCACTGGTCGGCGCCACCGTCATCGATGGCCGAGGGGTACATCCGCTACCCGATCAGGTGGTGGTGGTCTATCACGGGAAGATCGAGACGATCACCGCGCGCGAGGGATTCGAAATCCCCAAGACCGCGGTGCAGCTCGACGTGCGCGGCCGCTGGATCATCCCTGGCCTGATCGACGCCCATGCCCACACCGCGCGCTGGTCGTTGACGCGCTACCTGAGTTTCGGTGTGACGACCGTCCGTGATGTGCACGGGCAGCAGGACTCGATTCTCGCGCTGCGCGAACAGGCCAATCTCGCCGGCGTGCTCTCGCCGCGGATCTTCAGCGCCGGCGCGATGATCGACGGGGTGCCCGCCACGTATCCCGACGCGACGCCGGTCAGCACGGAGGATGAGGCCCGGCGCGCCGTGGACCAGAAAGCGGTGGCGGGCGTCGACTATCTCAAGATCTACACGAAGGTGACACCCAACCTCCTCCGTGCGATCATGGACGAGGCCGCATCCTTTCACCTGCGGGTGACGGCGCATCTTGGTCTCACCGATGCAGTGACGGCCGCGAACCTTGGCGTTCGCGGCATCGAACACATGAGCGGTGTCCCCGAGGCGGCGAGCCGGGACGCCACGAAATTCTATGCGGCGCACCGCGAAGGATTCTTCAAGGGCTGGACTTTCTTCGAGCGGAGCTGGGCGGGTCTCGATTCCGCCGCGCTCGACCGGGTCGCGAAGCAGCTTGCCGAATATCGCGTCATCGTGATTCCCACACTGGTGCTGCACGATACGTTCAGCCGGCTCGACGATCCCGCCGTCCTCAACAACCCCGAGCTCCACGCCGTCCCCGATTCCGAACTCACGCGCTGGAATGTGCCGGGCATGGTGGCACGCGCGGGCTGGACCGAGGCTGATTACCTGGCCTTCCGCGCGGCGCGGCCGGTTCAGGATCTCTTTCTCCGTGAATTCCGCTCGGCGGGCGGCATGATCGCGGCCGGGACGGATGCGGCCAACCAGCTTCTCGTCCCTGGAGCGAGTGAGCAGCGTGAGTTAGAACTGCTGGTGGACGCTGGCCTCACGCCTTCCGATGCACTGGCGGCCGCGACCCGGAATGGAGCCATCCTGCTCGGCGCTGATTCTCTGGGTATTCTCGCCCCCGGTAAGGCGGCGGATCTGGTTGTCCTTGGGGGAGACCCGCTGGCTGATATCCATAACATCCGAAAGGTCGAGCGGGTGATGGTGCGCGGATTCATCGTGTCCGCGGATTCGCTCCGGGCGGCGTGGTAGCGGCGAGAAGAGATCCGGGGGTCCGCGATGCCCTCAGAGACCCGGTGAGGTTAGATTTCAGAAGTGGCCGGAACGTTTCAGCGCGAAACTCCCGTTCTGGCTTGGACCCGAGCACGGAGCAGTGATGATGAGCGCTACTCAGGACACTAAGAGAAGCAAGGCAGCTGTCTTCCCCAGTGGCGGCCCGGTGGTTGGCGACCGCAGCCCCAGTTATGGCTCGCTCGACGTGAAGTGGGAAAGCACCTTTGATCGGATGTGCTTCGGAGTTTCCGCCGAAAATCTCGCGACCAAGAATCCGCGCCGGTACAAGGCGCAGATGGATGAAATCTCCCGCCTGACCGGCTGCACCGAGGAAGAAATCCTCGCGCATGGCGGTAAAGTCCGGGGACGGCTCTTCTTCGCGCACGAGAAGCTCGAGCGCCAGGGCCTGCTGCAGAATCTCGCTCCCAAGGAAAAGTACGAGTACACTTTGCCGACCGTCACGCCGGCGTTCTAAACCTGGTCGGCAGATGCAGTCAACCGCGGGTCCTCGAGTGGGGACTCGCGGATTTTTTTGGCGGATTTTTTTTAGTGACAGACAACGGCCATGATTTGTAAATGCATTTGCCGTTGAGTGAAGCGCTCGTAACCTTCAACTCATCACCCGTCACTTCCATGCCCAGCTCCTCATCCCCTATGCGCCGCCTCTTCCTTCTTGTCGCCCTCATCGGTTCAGCCGCGACCGTCTCGGCACAGGAAATCGCCCCTCGGACGAAAGTCGCTCCGGCGGTGCGGCTCACGGTTGCGCGCGCGCGGCGACTGGTCGCCGATACGATGAAGGCGCTCAACGCGCCCGGTGCGTCGATCTGCATCATGAAGGATGGTCGAATCATCTGGAGTGAGGGCTTTGGCTTTGCGGACCTCGAGCAGCACGTACCGGTCACCACCCAAACCCGTTTCCGCATCGGCAGCGTCTCCAAGCCACTCACGGCCGCGGCACTGGGACATCTGCTCGAAGAAGGAAAGCTCGATCTCGACGCGCCGGTTCAGCGCTATGTGCCGTCCTTTCCACAGAAGGCGTATCCGATCACGGTGCGGGAAGTCGCGGGCCACCTGGCTGGGTTCCGGCACTATCGCGGTGCGGAGTTCGCCAACCAGCACCACTATGCGTCACTGACCGACGGACTGCAGATCTTCGAGAACGATTCGCTCCTGTTCGAGCCCGGAACGAAGTTCGCCTACTCGTCCTACGGCTGGAATCTGCTCGGCGCGGTGGTCGAGGGGGCCTCGGGCGAACCGTATCTCCAGTACATGACCGAGTCGGTGATCCTTCCGGCGCACATGACGCATACGGTGCCCGACGAGCCGGACTCGCTGGTGCCTTCACGCGCGCACTTCTATACCTGGTCGGATTCCATGCACCGGGTTCTCAATGCACCGTATGTCGACAATTCGTACAAGTGGTCGAGCGGCGGATTTCTGTCGACGGCGGAAGACCTCGCCAGCTTCGGCGAGTCGATGCTCGAAGGACGTCTGCTCAAGCCGGAGACGGTGCATCTCTTCTGGACCTCGCAGCACACGCGGGACGGCGCGGAGACTCACAACGGCATAGGTTGGTTCGTGCAGAGTGACTCGACCGGCCTGTTCCGGATCTCCCACAGCGGTGGAGCGATGGGTGGCACCGCATTCCTGGTGATATATCCGGAGCGGCATCTCGTCGCCGCGCTGCTGGTCAATTCCGATCACACCTTCACCGGCGCGACGCCGCGGATTGCAGAGATGTTTCTCGATCCTGCCCGGTGACGAAACAGTACAGAGTACAAATTACAAAGTACTGAGTACTGAGTACTGAGTACTGAGTACTGAGTACTGAGTACTGAGTA
>JBDUEA010000012.1:0-39883 GCA_040002695.1 Gemmatimonadota bacterium
CGAACCGGCTGGGTCGTGCCGAGCAGGCCGAGTACGCCGAGCAGGCCGATCGCGCGCATAGACCACAACATCGCCGATTCTCCTCGCATGAGTTCGTTCAACATTTCGACCGGTCGCCCGCTGTCCACGGGAGCATCCACCCGCAAGTCCGGTCAGCTATGGACAGGCGTGCACATGGATCCTGGTACCAGGGTCCACTGAACACTTCGGCCAAATGCTGAGAAACTTGAGACGGGTCGGAAGCGGATGGTGCTCTGACGGATCGGGTCTAATCAGTACGTGAAGGAAGGATGAAATGCGGAGTAGGGCTACCGTTGACCAGCCTCGTTCGCGGTCGAGCGAGGACCGGTCGGGTCACCTGCGTATTCTGCCGCCGAATCTCCCACTCGAAACTGACCCACCACTCGCTGAAGTGCCGCTGCCATCTTCGCGAGTTCTGCCGCGGCTTGCTGCGTGTTCTGGGCGCCACCGCTCGTCTGCTGCGCCGCCGACGCGACCCGCGTGATGTTCTGCGCGATCCCGGCGCTGCCCCGGGCCGCTTCCCCGATGTTCCGCTCGATCTCGTTCGTGGTCGCCGTCTGCTCCTCAACGGCACTCGCGATCGCCACCTGAATGTCACTGATCCTGGTGATGATCCCGCTGATTTCACCGATCGCCGCGACCGCGGCCGCCGAGTCCCGCTGAATCGCGACGATCTTCTGGCTGATATCCTCGGTCGCCCTGCTGGTCTCCTTGGCCAACTCCTTGACCTCGTTCGCCACGACCGCGAACCCCTTGCCCGCCGCGCCGGCTCGTGCCGCTTCGATGGTCGCGTTCAGGGCGAGCAGGTTGGTCTGCTGCGCGATACCGGTGATCACTTTGATCACCGCGCCGATCTCGGCCGAGCTGGCGCCGAGCTTATCCATCGTCGCATTGGTCTGATCCACGACGGCCACCGCCTGGCTCGCGACTGTGGCCGCCTCCGAGGCGTTCCTGGCGATCTCGCGAATCGAGGCGCCCATCTCTCCGGTTCCCGTCGCGACCGTCTGCACGTTCTTCGAGACCTGTTCGCTTGCCGCGCTCACGACGCTGGCCTGGGCCGAAGTCTCCCCGGCGTTGGAGCCCATCTGGCTCGCGACGGCGCTCAGTTCCTCGCTGCTGGAGGCAAGCATCTGGGCATTCTGGCCGATCAGCCCGATCGTCTGACGCATTTCGCTCACCGCGGTATTCAGCGCGGCTTTGATCTTGGCGTGATCGCCCTGGTAGTCCCCGACGACGCAGGCCGTGAGATCCCGCTGGGCGATGCGCTCGAGGACCTCGGTGGACTCCGCGATCGGAAAGGTGATCGATTCCAGCGTGTCGTTCATGCCCTGGACCAGTTCCCGATAAGCGCCTTCGAACTTCCCCGCATCGCCTCGGCGCGCCAGATCTCCGGCGTTGGCCGCCGCGACCAGCGCGCCCATCTCCGTTGTCAGGGCCGCGACACTCGCCTGCGTTTGCAGGAGCGAACGCGCCAGCACGTCCTTCTCGCCGCGAATTTCGATCGGCACCGTCATGTTCCCGGCTCCGATCGCCGCGGCGGCCTCCGCCAGCGCGCGCTGCGACTTGATCACCTTCCGCATGGAGTGAGAGAGCCAGCCCACTTCGTCTCGCGTGTGAATCTTGACGGTCTCCTCAAGATTCCCCTGCGAAAGCGCGTCCGCCACCTCTCCCAGGCGCTGGAGTGGCTGCAGGATGCCGCGGATGACCGCGCGTCCGAGCAGCAGAACGCCGCCGAGGATCAGCGCGGCCATCAGCGTCATCGACCAGTCGTCCCTCAACGCAGTCTTGAGCGCCGCGGCCATCACCGCCGCGCGCTCCGACTCGGCGAGCTTGTCGACGCGGCCGATCGCCTGCTGGTGCAGGCGATACTTCTGCTCCAGCACGCCGTTCACCAGGCGCAAGGCTTCGGGGCGGTCAGCTCGCAGAAGGGCGGGCAGCAGGAGCTGATCGACCGTGTCGAAGAATTCAACTGCGGGCCGGTAAGATTCAGTGACCAGTGCGGTGCGGAGCGGGCCCTCCGGCAGTTCTCCCGCCCAGTAGACGTGACGCTCCTCGAAGCTCCTTCGCTGCGCATGCAGGCTTGTGGCGAGCGCATCCAATTCTGCATGGTCCGTCGTTCGGGCCATGGTCTGCACCGTGAGATAACTCTCGAGGATGTACTCGGACGGGGGTCGCACATCGGTGACCACATCCTTGACGTGCATGATGTGGACAAATGCAGTCCCGCCGATCTCGCTCCGCTGCCGGGAGAAATAGCCCGCCGCGCCATAGAGCACGAAGCCGATTGCGGCCACCGCCAGGAGAAGGAGCAGTTTCGCTCTCATCGTCAGGTCGAGATTCCGCAGACTCATTGAATGGTCCGGTGAATGAGAGCGGACCCCGCGAGCGCTCCGGACATTTCGGTCATGACTGCACTCCATAGGCGACGGCGTCGGCCCGGCCTCGAGCCCTGGATTCCGGCGGAGCCACTTCCCCAGAGTGGAAGTGGGCAACCAGCCCCTGCAGTTCCGCGGCCATCCGTGCCAGCTCCGCACCCGCCCGCTGGCTCCGTTCGGCGCCCTCGGTGGTGCTCCGAGCGACCATTGCAACGCCCGAGACGTTCTCCGCGATCTCTGCACTCCCCCGCGCGGCCTCGGAGACGTTCCGGCCGATGTCGTTCGTCGTCGCGGTCTGCTCTTCCACGGCACCAGCGATGGTGGTCTGAATCTCACTGATGTGACCGATGATCCCGCCGACTTCCCGAATCTTGAGCATCGCCTCACGGGTGTCGGCCTGAATCGTTTCGATCTTGTTGCTGATCTCCTCCGTCGCCTTGGCCGTCTGCCGGGCCAGTTCTTTCACTTCGTTGGCCACCACGGCGAAGCCCTTGCCGGCCGCTCCCGCGCGTGCCGCTTCGATCGTCGCGTTGAGAGCGAGAAGATTGGTCTGCTGGGCGATGGCGGTGATGACCTTGATGACATCGCCGATCTCCGCGCTCGATTCTCCCAGTTTCGCGACCGCGCGATCGGTGGTCTGCGCGACCTCGACAGCACGATTGGCGACCCGGGCTGCATCGCTCGCGCTCTTGGCGATCTCGCGGATGCTCGCCGCCATCTCCTCGGTCGCAATCGCGACCGACTGCACGTTTTTCGATACCCGCCCGCTCGTGCCGCTCACCACGCTGGCCTGACTGGCGGTCTCTTCGGCATTACCCTGCATTTCCTCCGACAACGCGGAAAGCTCCTGCGAGCTAGCGGCGAGCGCACACGCGGTGTGGGTAATTCCTCCGATGCTCGACCGGAGATCCTCGAAGAAGGCCGCGAGGCCTTCGCCGAGCCGGCCCACCGCATCCTCTCCCCTGACGGTGACGGCGCGGGACAGGTCTCCCCTGCCGGCGGCGTTCACTACTTCGAGCAGGCTGTCCACCTTGCTCCGAAGGGCTTCGGATTGATTGTGCTCACGATCGGCGGATTCCCGAAGCTTCGCGTCCTGCTCGAGCTGCAGCGCGCGTTGACGACCCATCTCGGCCCAGTCCACCCGCTCCACCTGAAGGGCGGTACGGACCCCCGCCATAGTGCGGTTGAGGGCTGCCGCCATCTGGCCAACTTCATCTGAGGTCGAGCTCTCGATGGATCGGGTGAGGTCACCTGCGGCAAAGGTCTCGAGCACGCCCACGGTCTCGCGAAGGGGTCGGACGACTGAACGGGCCAGCAGCACGGTGAGGAGCACGGCGATGGCGGTCAGCGTGATGCCGATGCCGACCAGCATGAGCGTCCGCTCCCCAACGATCCGGTTGACCTCGCTCTCGACCGCCTGGTTGTGCTCCTCGGCGAGCCGCACGACGTTCTTGACGGCGAGCTGCTGCGCCTCGAAACGGTCGGTGAGAACGCCGCGGGCCAGCTCGTACGCATTGTCTCGATCATTCTTGACCAGCGCGGGAATGTAGAATCGCTCGAGGACATCGAAAAACTCTTCCGCGGGCCGGTATGCCTGTACTGTCATGGCCTCCTTGACTGGCCCTTCGGGCAGGCTGTCCATCCAGTAGCGATGACGCTGCTCAAAGGCGGCCCGCATCCCGGAAGCCTGTCCGGCCAGCAGCTTGAGCTTTGCCGGGTCGAGCTCTCCGGCCAGCCGCAGCATGATGAGGTAGGGTTCGACGATGTACTGCTGCGGCGGCTGGATGTCGGCGATCACGTCCTTGCCGCGAGTGACCTCATGATAGAGCACACCGTTCACCTTGATGGTGGTCAGCGTGCTCCAGGCGAGGATTCCGAACCCCGCGAAGCCCAGTACGAAGACGGCGAGCAGGAGGTGGAGCTTGGCCTGGATACTGAGCCGATCGAGCGACAGGCGCCGCCCGGCAAAGGCGCTGGGCACTACTGCACCGCGGCGCGGAGCTGATCGGCGACCGAGGTGCCGAGGCTCTCGAGCGACTGATTGTCGGCCTGTCTCACGTTCACGACGAGATTCCCTACCTTGGCCTGCACGCGATACTTCCCCCCGTCCGTATCCATCGATGCAAAGACGAACAGACTCGCGTGGAACTGAGCGGCGAGCGCGGTGACCGTCGCTTCACTCAGCGGGCTCGCGGGCTGGTAGCCGAATGACTTGAGCGCGCTCCAGATCGTTTCCTTGGCGATCACCTCATATTTGCCGCGCGCCAGGATTCCCAGCCTGCTCCGCATCGCGTTTCCGACGGGTTCGACGCCCGCGAGGGCGGCTCCTTCCGCAAACGGAGTCGCGACCAGAAGGGTCGGCGCCGAGGCGCTGTGCGCGACGTTCCGATGAGGTGGGATCTGCGCCTCGAGGAGGCACGGCACCAGAAGAACCGCGAGAACAATCCAAAGGCGGACGCGTGCCATTGCCGGGCTCCGTTGGCTCGATGAAAAGCAGGTGGCGCTCTGCCTGACTACGGTGGTTGCTCCGGATATCGGCACGGCCATGCCGAAATGTGAGTCGATTCACCCGCCGTGCCTGTGGATGGTGCGGGCGGAACCTTCCGGAATTGGAAGGAAGGCGCGCTTGCGACGCGGCAGTTCGTGTCGGAGAGCCGCGTCAGGTGGGGCCGGTACCGGGTTTCAAGCCCGGCGAGGGGAGTCCTGACCTGGCGCCTAAGTCACGATTGATCTTGGGCCTAGCGATGGGGAATGGGGAGCCGCAACTCGGGACCGGAATGGGATCGATATTTGCATGAGGGGGTTCAACACGCCGACGGGCAGGAATTCGGAGCGGTGTCAGTGCCGGGGACAAGTAAGATTTCCCAAGCAGGACAGGTCAGGAGGACCGATGCTGAAAGCCTTGTTCTACCTCGTGGTCAGCAGCAACGTCTGGGTGGCGCGGGTTGCGCGGATCTTTCTGCCGGCCGAGGGCAGCAACTTCACCCGGACTTAGTAGCGAGACCTCCGACCAGGGCTCAGTTCAGGAACTCACGCGCGCGTTCGACCATGATCGGGACCTGGTCGAGAATTTTCGCTGTCTCCTCTTCGGGACAACCCAGCTCGGCGAGTATCTCCTCCGACGGACAGTCCGCCCCGCCTTCATCCAGCAGTGCCACCCCCTGTTCCGTACAGATCGCCTCCGCCGCGTACACGATCCGACTGATGTCCCGATACTCAGGTTCGGCCTGCTCCGGATGATGATGGTTGGTGACCGCCTCCGAGATATAGGCCGGCAGCGACCAGCGACCCAGCAGCAGCCCGCCCACCGCACCATGGTCCATCCCCAGATGTGATTCCTCGCACTGCCAGAGCCGGTGCCCGGTTTCGAGCTGCTCGTGCCGTGCTTCCTGGAAATCCCGCTGGAAAAACTGCTCGAGAATCAGCAGCCCTACATCATGGAGGAGGCCTGCGGTATAGATGTCGGCGGAGGGCACATCGCGCGCGGAGCCAAACCGGTTCCAGAGGTACTCCGACATCATGCCGACGGTCGCGGAGTGGAGCCAGAAGAGCTGGTGATCGAGCCCGGTGGACCGGTTGGGAAAGGCGCGAACCACCGCGAGAACGAGACAGATCGTACGGATCTGGTCGATACCCAGGCGGCGGACCGCTGCCGCGACCGAGCCGATGCGATCCCCGCGATTGAACGCGGCCGCGTTGGCGGCGCGGAGGAGCCGCCCGGTGAGGGCAGGATCTCCCTCAATGATGGCGGCAACCTGTGCCGGTCCGGCCATCTCGTCGTCCAGGACCTTATGGAGCTGGAACACGGCGGCAGGAAGGGTCGGCAGGTTCTCTCCCTTGGCGAGGAGGTCCCGCATTCCCTGGATTATGTAGGCCACGAGTCAGTCTCCGGATATCCCGGAATCTAATCCCACCCTCTTCCCTCAAGACATCCCCGCTCCAGACCGATACTTCCAGCCATGAACTGCCTTCCCAACCGTGACAGCGAATTGGAGCGCGCCACGGCATGATTGCCATCATCGGGCTGATCGTCGTCGTCGCGTCGGTACTGGGCGGGTTCGCCATGTCCCACGGCCCCTTTGGCGTGCTGCTGGCCTATTCCGAATGGGTCGTGATCTGCGGAACGGCCGCCGGAACGCTGATCGTCGCGACGCCGGGTCCCATCATCAAGGACATGCTCAAGAAGATCGTCCTCGTCTTCAAGAAGAACGCGTTCACGCGTGAGCTGTACATCGAGGCGCTCAAGCTGCTTTACGAGATGTTCCAGATCGCCCGAAAGGATGGCCTGGTCGCCATCGAGTCTCATATCGAGGACCCGGAGAAGAGCTCGGTCTTCAAGAAGTATCCCCAGGTCCTCCACCAGCATCACGCGGTCGAATTTCTCTGCGATTCTCTCCGGCTCGTGCTCGTCGGCAGCGTGCCTCCGCACGATCTCGAGGCCATGATGGACGCCGAGATCGACGTGCACCACGAACGGGAGGAGAAATCGGTCGCGGCACTCACCAAGGTCGGCGACTCGCTTCCCGGCATCGGCATCGTCGCCGCGGTGCTCGGCATCGTGGTCACGATGCAGGCCATCAACGGCCCGATCGAGGAGATCGGCCACCACGTCGCCTCGGCGCTGGTCGGCACCTTCCTCGGCATTCTGCTCTCGTACGGGTTCGTGGCGCCGATCGCCACCAACATCGAGCTCATGAACGCTTCGGAAACGCGGTTCTACCACTTCCTCAAGGCCAGCGTGGTCGCCTTTGCGAAGGGGTTCGCGCCTATCGTGGCGACTGAATTCGCCCGCCGCGCCATCTTCTCAGACGTCAAGCCGACCTTCCAGGAAATGGAAGCCGCCTGCAAGAGTGCCACCAAGAAGGAGAAGGCGGCATGAACAAGGCGCGCGAACAACCGATCATCATCATTCGAAAGAAAGCGCGCCATGGCGGCGGCCATCACGGCGGCGCATGGAAGGTCGCCTTTGCCGACTTCATGACGTCCATGATGGCGCTTTTCCTGGTGCTCTGGCTCATCACCCAGAGCTCCGATGTGAAATCCGCCATCGCCGGGTACTTTCAGGATCCGCTGGGCCGCGCGAACGAATTCGGCAGCTCCATCATTCCGGGGACGGGCGCGCAGTCTGCCAGCCCCCGTCCGATGCCGCAGCCGCAGGTGATCGATCTCCGGCGGGACCGGCTTCGGCAGCTCGCGCAGGAGATCAAGGATCAGCTCGCGAATACACCGGACCTCAGCAAGATCGCCGATCATGTGGAGATCGAGTTGACCGACGAAGGGCTTCGCATCCAGCTGCTCGAAGACAGCAACGGAGTCTTCTTCGAGAGCGGCAGCGCCGCGCCCCGTCCTGCCGGCGCGGAGCTCCTCAAGGTGATCGGCGCGCAGCTCGGAACGCTGCCGAACACGGTCGTGATCGAGGGGCACACCGACGCACGACCATATTTGCGGGCGGACGGCTACTCCAACTGGGAGCTCAGCGTGGACCGCGCCAACGCGGCCCGCCGCATCATGACGGGCGCCGGTCTTTCGCAGGCCCAGGTGCAGCAGGTACGCGGCTGGGCCGACCGTCAGCTCCGGGTGCCTGACGACCCGACCGCGCCTTCGAACCGGCGGGTCACCGTGACGATGTTGCTGCCTCCGCGCGATTCGACCCTCGCGGGAGCGCACGATACCACGAACCTGAGCGATGCGCAGAAGGACTCGGCCCACCTCGCGGGCAGGCCGAAGGTCGGTCCGATGCCCGCACCGCCGGCGCACCTGCCCGACAGCATCATCAAACCCGCGGGCGTCACGGCTCACTGATGGCCAGCGCCACACTACTCCTCGTCGACGACGACCCCACGACCCTGGCGAGCTTCCAGGCCATTCTTTCGCGTGACGTGTCGCTTCGCGTCGAAACGGCGACCAACGGCAGAGAGGGCCTTGAGGTCGCGCGACGGATCGTGCCCGACCTGATCATCTCCGATTACAACATGCCGGTGATGAACGGTCTCGATTTCTGCCGGCACGTCAAGGCGGAGCCCGCGCTCAGCTCGACCCTCTTCATGGTGCTCACCGGGTTCAACGACACCAAGCTCCGCGTCCAGGGGCTGAACATCGGCGTCGACGATTTCCTCTCGAAGCCGATCGAGATCGCCGAGCTCACCGCCAAGGTGCGCGCATCGCTACGCATCAAGCGCCTCAACGATCAGGTGCGACAGGACAAGGTTGAATTCGAGCATCTCCACAAGCGCCTCGAGGAGAGTTTCGAGCATCTCCTCGGCCTCCTGCTCCACATGGTCGATCTCAGTCACCCGGGCGCGGTGGAACGGGGCCGGCGCCTGGCGGAGCTCGCGCTGCAGGTGGCGGAGCGATTCGACGTGCCAGTCGAGCTGCGGAGAGATCTCGAGCTCGCGGCGCTGCTCCATGAAATCGGGCGCGTGGTGGAGGCTGGTTCTCACAGCGAGGACTGGCAGCACATCGTGATCTCGGTGGCACTGCTCCGGCCGGTGGAGCGCCTCTCCGGTGCCGCCGTCGTGGTGAGCGGAATGTGCGAGCATTGGGACGGCACGGGAATGCCAGGGCACATGCAGCAGGGACAGATTCCGCTCCGCTCACGCCTGCTCCGCGCGACGCTCGACTTCCTTCGCATCGTGGAGCGGGACGAGAACGGACCGGTGCGAACACCCGAGCAGGCGATGGCCCAGCTCGAGGAGCGAGGCGGCACCTGGTATGATCCACTCGTGCTCGTGCATCTGCGCTCAGTGGTACTCGATACGCCCGCCAACGAGTGGAAAGAGACTCGAGTCCATCTGACGGTGGAGCAGCTCATTCCCGGAATGGTGCTGGCGAATGATCTGGTGACGAGTGCGGGCATCAAGCTGCTGGCCAAGGGCGCAACGGTCACCCAGGGCACGCGCGAAAGCATCCTCCGCCGCCACGTCTCCGATCCGATCATCGAAGGAGTCTGGATCCTCCGCTGAATTGCGCTTTCCTTTCTATCGCCGTAAGCTCCCCACGATTTGACGCACCGCATCCGCCCCGCCAGTCGCCCCCGGAAGGAGTCTCGTGTCGCATCCGTCGCACTCCGCCGGGCTCACTGAATCCACCCCGCCAGTATCCCTGTTGCCGGACGCGGCCGTGCTCGACGAACTCATCCTGCGCGCGGACCGCGCCGCACTGCTCAGCTCGCTTGCGCGCGGGTTCGCCCACGACCTTCGCAACCCGCTCCAGACCCTCGGTCTCGTTCCCCAGTTGCAGCTGTCCGAGACGGATCCGGAGACCGCCGAGCGCCTCGGCCTTGCCGTCGGAACTTCGCTCGAGCGATTGACTCGATGCGTGGCGCGGTTCAGCCAGGTGTATGCGCCGGCGTACGCGGATCCGGAGCCCATCCTGGTCACCGAGGTACTCACGGCCGTGCAGGAGCTACAGCAGTATCAGCGTGCGCTCGACCCGATCGAGGTGCGGCTCCTGCTCGCGCACGGCCTGCCCGCCGTCCAAGCCTCCGAGCCCGACCTGCAGCATGTGCTGCTCAACCTGATCACCAACGCCAAGGAAGCGCTGGCCGGTCGGCCGGATGGAGAAATCGTGGTGACCGCCATGACAGTCGGCACCGGCGTCGAGATTTCGGTAGAGGATAACGGTCCCGGAATTTCCGCCGACCTCGAGGGACGCGCATTCGAGCCGTTCGTGACGACGAAGCCGGGTGGTGAGGGACTCGGGTTGGGACTCGCGGTGGCGCGCCGCCTCGCGATCGCGCAGGGCGCCACGCTGCGGTATGAAACCGGTGCGGGAGGCGGTGCGAGATTCGTGGTACGATTGAACGGCTGGGGAGAGCGACCGGCCTAGCGGCAGACGAGACGGGCCCCGGCAGAACGCCGGGGCCCGCGGACTATCGTGGCTCTCCCTTGAGCGGGAGTTGCGTCACCCAGTCGGCGCCCGCCGACCGCGCGTTCGCCCGCCGGTTCTCTTCCGCAATCTTCGACACCAGTTCTTCCCGCTGAATATTCGTAGAGGTAGGCGCCTCGATGCCGATGCGCGCGCCGCGACGGTCGCTCGACAGCACGATGATACGGATCCCTCCGTCGATGATGATCGCCTCTCCCTGGCGACGGTTGAGTATGAGCATCGATCGTCTATTGGACCATCGCGAGAACCGACTGGATCATCTGGTCGGCGACGGTCACCATGCGGGCGGCCGCGGCAAAGGCGTGCTGCTGTTCGATCATGTTGGTCAGCTCCTCATCTACGGACACACCGCTCATACTCGAGCGCTGGCTGTCCACGTTGGCGACGATGGTGTCCTGCGCGGTCGCATTCTGGCCCGCATCACGGGTGAGCACGCCGATGGAAGCAACGAGTCCGGTGTAGGCTCCATTCACCGTCTGGTTGCCGAAGGACGGGAGAGCCGTGGTGCGGAAGCCGGCGATGGCCAGGGCCACCGATCCGTCACCGACGCCACCGCTGGTGCCGGCGGCGATGTTGCTCGTCGACTGAAGGACCGATGCGGAGACGGACATCGTCGCCGCGGTAAGGCCCGTCGGATCGAAGAAATTGAGGCCCGTCGCACCGGTCAATGTCTTGCCGGCGGCGTGCAGCTTGTTCACTTCGGTCACGATGCCCTTCGCGAGTGAATCGAGCTGGGCACGAACCGAAGGAATTGTCTTGGACGTGATCTCGGTGAGCGCCTTGAGCGTGCCGGCGCCCGGATCGAAAGTGGACGCACTGGTGGTGAAGCCGATTCCGGTGGCTCCCGAGGCCAGCGTCTTCGACTGCAGGACCGCCGACTGGGAACCATCCACGAGCAGACTGTCGCCCGCGAGTAAACCGATGCTGCCGTTCGGATGCTGAACGACCCGCGTCGACATGAGAGAGCTCACCTTGTCCACGAGCAGATCGCGCGCGTCGCGCAGATCCGGCGCGGTTTTCCCGTTGGATTCGCCGGCCACGATCCTGGTGTTCAGGTCCGCGATCTGTGCCGCGAAGGAGTTGACGTCGCTGAGCACACTCGCGATCCTCGCCTGCGCATCCTGCCCGACCGCGCTGATGCGCTGGTCGAGACTGTTGAACTGGCGGGTGAGCGCAGTCGCGGCCTGGGTGAGCACCTGGCGCGACGAAAGATCCGACGGATTGTTGGCCAGGTCTCCGAAGGCGGAGAGGAACTGGTCGATGCCGGCGCCCAGTCCGTTGTCGGATGGCTCCCCGAAGACGCCTTCCACCTGATCGAGCATCTCCTTGGACGTGCTGTACTGTCCGAGCAGTCCGTTCTCCTGGCGGAAACCGGTGTCGAGAAAGCTGCTCCGGATGCGCTCGATACCGTCCGCGGTGACGCCGCGACCCACCTGGCCGATCGGAGTCTGGAGCGGAACCGCGGCAGTGAGCCGGAGCCGCTGCCGCGTGTAACCCTCGGTCGAGGCGTTCGCGATATTGTGCCCCGTCACGTCCAGCGCCTTCTGCTGGGACAACAGGGCCGTCCGCGCAATGCTCAGGATGCTCGAAAGCGACATGGCTCAGGCCATCCGGTTGAGCAGCAGTCCGCTTGGCGCGGCGTCCGGGCGTTCACTCGCGTGATAGCCGGGACTCGGATCCGAGGCCGCCGAGAAGAGTTGCTGCAGGAATGCGTCGCCGGCATCGAGGGCCCGGCGGAGCACGTGCTGGTTGATCGCCACGTCCTGGCCCGCGAGCACCGCCGAATGGCGCAGGTCAGCGCGCGCCGCGATGAGCGAGGCCGGCAGCGGTATCCCGAGACAGACTTCGAGACTGTCGAGCGGGGCGGCGTCTCCGCCGGTGATGAGCGACGTCAGCGCGGCACGGCGACGACGAGCTTCATCGAGTGTGAGGAGCGTTCGTCCCATCGCGTGCACGCTCGACTCGATGGCCTGGGCATCGTCAGCCGCAACCCCGGCGCGCTGGCGCAGCAGGGCCTGACGGAGCTCGTCGATCACCCGGGCCTCGTAGGTCAGGGCAGCCGCCAGTTCGGTCAGGCGGTCTCCCTTCCGACAGCCGATGGTGTCCACGGTGGCGAGCTCCAGGGTTGGTGCGGCGATCATGACTTCAGCATCGGGTCGGGCATGTCGGCTGCTTTCGGTATCGGATCTCCGGGAATCTCACTGGCCTGTCGAAGAGCCGAGTCCGCAGCGGTCGTCGGATTCTGAGAGGCGGCCTGTACCGCGTCGAGTCGACGGCTGAGCTGGCGATACAGCGATTCCCCAACGCCGTTCCGGGAATGATTGGCGGTTATTTCGGCCATGCGCTCATCCAGCATCGCGGTGAAGGTGTCCTGACCGGGTACATCCTCAACCAGTCCCTCGTGCGGCACCGTGGCGCGCATCGCCTCGAACAGTTTGCTGACGAACAATCCCTCGAGCCGGTGCGACGCCGTGCGGAGCCGCTCGAGCTGCGCCGCTTTGCTCAGCGTGCCATCCGCATTCGGCGTCGGATTCCGGCCCCCCGTCGGCATGATGCCGGTCATCGGATGGTGACCCGGGCGCTCAGCGCTCCCACTTCACGCAGCGCGTCGAACAGTGATGCGATCTCGGATGGCCGCGCGCCGGCGGCATGCAGACCCGCGGCGACATCCTGGACGCTGGCCCCTTCCGGCAGGTGCAAGAGGCCGGGGTTGAGCGAATCCGGAGCAGTGCCAGCCGCTCCCCCCGCCGCGACCGCTCCAATCCGGAGGGTGATGCCCCGCTGGCTCACGGCCGCGGTGCCTACCCGTACATCACCCCCAACCACCACCGAGCCGTTCCTGGCGTCGATCACGATCCTGGCCGGCTCGTTGGCCCGCACCTGGATGGTATCCACCGACGCGAGGAACCCAAGAAGATTATCGGCAACCTTGGCGCCGGGGTTGAGTACCACCGACCCGGGATCCTCGACCTTGGCTACGCCGTTGCCATAGACCACGTTGACCGCGTCGGCAATCCGGGAAGCGGTCGTGAGGTCCGGCCGGCGGAGGAGCAGTTTCGGCGTCAGCGCGGCGATCGCCGGAGGCTCGACCTCGAGCACGCCACCTTCGGGAATACGGGCGGAGTTTCCGTTCCGTCCCTGGACCCGGAAATTGTCGTCCGAGATGAGCATCGGTCCCTGCGCGGTCGCGACGGGCGGCTGGTCCACATCCGTCACCAGCGGCGTCGTCCATAACACGCCGCCGCGAAGCGACGTGGCGTCACCCAATGAAGAGACCTGTACCTCGAAGCGGCCGCCGGCGTGCAGGTAGGGCGACATCTCCGCAGTGACGATGACGGCGGCGACGTTCCGCGGGCGCAGCCGTTCAGGCGGGACCTCGACGCCGAAGCGCCGGAGCGCGTTGGCCACCGATCGCACCGTCTGCGACGCCCCGTTGGCCGAGCCGAAGCTGCGGTCACCGGTGCCGTCGAGGCCGACGACGATTCCGTATCCGATGACCCGGCGCGGCACGTCCCCCACCCTGGTCGTGAGATCGGAGATGCGCTCGCCTTGCGCGTGAAGCGGCGCGGCGAGAATCACGAAGGCGGAGAGCGCGGCAACGGTGAGACGCATGATCAGGGCCAGAAGATGGAGAGGATGCTGCCGAGGATGCCCTTGGACGGGCTCATCTTCTTGCCCTTGTAGCTGATCACGGCGTCCGCGATCCGCGAGCTGGCGACGGTATTGTCGGCGTTCACATCCTCGGGGCGAATGACGCCGGCCAGTTTCACAACCTGGTTGCGGCCGTCCACGGTAATCGTGCGTTCGCCTTCGATGCGTGCGATGCCAGTCGGCTCGAGCAGGGTGACCCGTACCGCGATGACCGCGGTGAGATCGCCGGTGCGGCCGGCCTGACCATCGTTCTGCGACTGATGATTGGCCTGGGTCTGGAACGCCTTTTTGGGACCGAGGCGGACGGCGTCGTCGATATTGATACCGAGACCCATGTTCGAAGCCCGGGCGGCGCTGGCGCGATTCTGTTCCCGTTCGCTCGCATTCACCGATTCATCCACCACGACCGTGACGAGATCGCCGACGCGCAACGCTCGGCGGTCGATGAACCAGGAGGCCCGCGCCGCGACCGTGGCCGTCTGTACCGACGGCTGTCCGGGCGCGGCGGCGGGTGCCTGCGTCGCGGCGGGCGCCGGTGGTTGCGCCGGCGCAGGCGATTGCGCAAACAGTGTCGTCGAGGCTGCTAAGGCGAGCGATACCACGAGTCCGGTCACCAGGCCCGGTCGGCCGCGACTCGAAGGCGCAGCGTCGGATCCGAGAACCAGCGTCTCGTGACTCATGGCAAACCCTCCTCTATATACGTCGGCGTTCATTGCGTCACCCTCGCTTCATCGGGTCCCGTCACAATGCCGCGCACGAGGCCGATCCGTCCAGTCGTCCGGATCCGCACCGGCTCCCCGAGTGCCGCGGCATTGAGGGCGACGCCGAGCATCGAGACTTCGATGCTGCCGATGGTGTAGACCGCGCGCATGGTGTGACCGACATCGACGACGGGCGGCGGTGACACTGCCGGTGCCGCGAGCGGAGCACCCACGCTCAGCGACCGACGCACCAGCCAGCCGGGACCGGCGACGGCCGATGTTCCGGCAGTCGGCGCGCCCCAGTGCACCCGTTCCTCAACACGCACATCCTCTTCGGTGAGCCTGGCACCGGCGCGTACGGCGCGGGCCGCCACCGGAACATCCATCGCGACTCCCGCGCGAAAGCGAGCGCCGACTTCGGGTCGATTGGCGGGGTTGAATACGACGGCGAACCAGCCATCGGCGCCGGTGCCGAGCAGGCGGAAGGGCGTGGCGGCATCGAGCGTCTGTACGGCGGGCGCGATGCCCCACGTGATGCGAAGATCCGCGAGCGGCACATGCCACATCTGGACGACTTCCCGGGCGACGCGCTCCGACAGCGTGGCCGGCGGAGCGGATATGCCTGCTCGCGTGGGTCCGGCGAGCGTGAGTGTCAGCGCGAGCAGACTAACGAATGAGCTCACTGGTCACCGTCTGGATCATGTCGTCGGCCGTCTTGATGGCCTTGCTGTTCACTTCATAGGCGCGCTGCGCCGTAATCATGTCTACCATTTCCTGCACGATCTCGACGTTGCTCGACTCGAGCGAGCCGGCGACGATATTTCCCATGCCTTCGCTCTGCGGCGCGCCGGTCATCGGCTCCCCGGAGGCGGGCGTCGTCGAGTAGACGTTGCCACCCACGCTGAGCAGGCCGTTCGGGTTGGCGAACTTGGCGAGCTCGAGCTGGCCGAGCTGCACGTTCTGCCCGCTCGCGACGGTCGCGGTAACCATTCCGTTCGGCGAGACCGCGATGTCGGTCGCTTCGGGCGGAAAGGTGATCTCGGGAATGACGGTGTAGCCGGCGTGGGTGACGAGGGTCCCGGTGTCGGAGCGACGGAAGGTGCCATCGCGCGTGTAGCCGGTGCTGCCGTCCGGGCGCTCGACCTGGAAGAAGCCGTCGCCTTCGATCGCCATGTCGAGCGGATTGCCGGTGGTCTCGATGTTACCCTGGGTGTGAATCCGCTGGATATCCGCGAGCCGGACCCCTCGGCCGATCTGCACGGCCGCCAGCGTCTCCGACCCCTGATATTTCACCAGCTGCGAACCCTGGAGCGTTTCGTAGAGCATATCCTCGAACGTCGCGCGGCTGCCCTTGAACGCGGTGGTGTTCACGTTCGCGAGATTGTTGGCGATCGTGTCGATGCGGGTCTGTTGTGCGCGCATACCGCTCGCGGAAGCGCCGAGTCCGGGGCCCATGGTTTCTTATCCTCTGTCGAAGGTGCTGGGAAGAAGGTGACGAGTTGAAAGTGTGAGGTGGAAAGTGGTTATGGTGTTGCTCGTGCCTCGTCACTCGTCACTCGTTACTCGTCACTCGTCACTCGTTACTCTCATGCATCCGACTTGCCTACCTCGTTCACCACATTCCCAAGAACGCTGTCCATCGCCTTGAGCGCATCCACATTCGCGGCGTACGCGCGCTGGATCGTCACCAGGTCCACCATCCCCTTGAGCGAGTCCTGGTTGCTCTGCTCGACCTGGCCCTGATGCAGCGTCGTCGTCGCAGTAGTGACCGGAATCGTCGGAGTGCTGGTGATGAACCGGCCGGCGCCTTCCTTGAGCAACGTGTTCTGGTCGGCCACGGTCTCCATGCGGAGCTGTCCGACCTGGGTCCCATCGACTACGACGCCGCCATCGGCTTGAATTTCGATCTTGCCGTGCTGAATCGGAATCGCGATCGGACCCTTGTTACCAAGTACGAGATTGCCGTGCCGGTCGGAGAGCTGGTTCGCGCCATCGAGCATCAGCGAGCCGCCGCGTGACAGTCGCTCGCCCGCTGGAGTCTGGAGCACCATGAACCCAGGGCCCTCAAGTGCGACATCGAGCTCACGACCGGTGGCGTTGAGGGACCCCTGATTGAGATCGACCTTCTGCACCGGCACCGGAAACGCATCGGAAGACGGCAGCATCGCGGACATGTAATCGGCCTTGAAGCCGTCGGTGTCCGAGTTGGCCAGATTGTTGGCCGTGAGCTCCTGGAGCTTCGTGTAAAAGCTCAGGGTGCGCGCCGTATTCAGAATGCCGCGGAGTGGCATGAACGCTTTCTCGGGCCATCGTGATAGTTCACTCTTCAATAGCTACAAGAGCAATCGGTGTGCCCCCTCGGGAGCACTCGTCTGATCGTGCTAAGCCATAACCGAATAACGGCTTCGACGCGGAGGTAGTGACGCGGCGAGAACCGGCGAAACTGCCGCTGCCTTCCGCATCCGGAAATTCCTTCCCGCATCTGTTGCCGGTCGGCGTGCGCTCGGTGTCGTGAGCAGCCCGCGGATCGCATCCTGACTGAGGTGCATCCGCCGCGCGATCGCGGCCTCAGCGGCGCCCTTCCCCGCGAGCAATGCCGCCTCGGCGCGTCGGTCGGACGTGACGCGCCGGCGACGACGCACGGCGACGACGAGCATCCCGCCGCCGATCAGCGTCATTCCCCACGCAGTCGCTTCTGCGACCGCCACGGGATCAATGTCGAGCGTGGTTCCCGGGCGATCGGTGGCTGTACCCGGCGAGAGCAGCAAGCAGACTCCGGCGGCGAGCACGATGCCGAGGAAATGCCTGAGGGCGCGCACTAGATGACGTCCTGTACCGGCGCGAGCCGGGTGCGGAGTCGCTTGAGAGCCTGGGTCCGGATCTGCGAGATCCGCGACTCGGTGACATGCAGCACTTCGGCGATCTGGCGCAGATTCAATTCTTCGTAGTAGTAGAGCGAAAGTACGGTACGCTCCTTCGGCGGCAACGCGGCGATGGCGGTGCGAAGTACCGCGACGCCTTCTTCCTGGCTCAGTTCTTCACCGGGCAGCGGGATGTTGGTATCGCCGAGCGTATCTTCGAGCGGCATCGACTCCTGATGATCCATCGAGACCGAGCCATCGAGCGAGACCAGAACCGCGCCGTCGATCTCTTCCCGCCAGCGCCAGTATGTCGGCAGATCGATCTGCAACTTTTCGGCGACTTCGGACGGATCGGGGGAGCGGTTGAACTGGCTTTCGAGCTGCGCCACTGCGGTCGCGAGCTGACGCCCCTTGGCGCGCACCGAACGCGGGACCCAGTCGCGGCTGCGCAGCTCGTCCAGGATCGAGCCCCGGATGCGGCGCATCGCGTAGGTGCTGAAGGCCAGGCCGCGCGAGAGATCAAAACTCTCCAGCGATTGCACCAGGCCGAGGGTACCCGCGCTCACGAGGTCGTCGACCTCGACGCAGTCGGAGACCCGGCCGGCGATCTGGCGGGCGACGTGATGCACCAGCCCGAGATAGCGGTCGAGCAACTGCGCGCGCGCATTCTGATCACCGGTGGCCCGGTACTGCTTCCAGAGTGTGTCCGTCATGGTCGTCATCATTTTTTTTCAGTGACCTCCGGTGAGTCGTGCTGAGCCCGCCAGCGCGGGCAATTCGAATCGATCGGCTGCGATGGCCGCCATCTCCTCCGCGACCGGCCCGCTCTTTACTCCTGTGAGCAGGCGTCCTGGCTCTCGTACCGCCATGCGCACCGACTCGTCTTCCACCAGTGTTCCGAGGTAACGCACCTCTCTTCGCAAGAAGCGATCCGCAGCAGTTGCGAGTCGTTCGTAGCATGCGCGTCCCTCCGCTTCATCCATCGCGCGATTGGCGAGTATGTCGATCGGAAGCTCGGGGACCTGCAGGTTGACGATCTTGATCAGCGCGTACGCGTCGGTGAGCGCTGCCGGCTCCGGCACCGTCACCACCACCAGCCGGGTCGCACGCATCGTCGAGACGCGCACCACGCTCTCGATCCCGGGGCCCGCGTCGATGATCACCGCGTCGAACCCGTCGTAAACCGTGCTCAGGCGGTGATGTAGCCTTGCGCGGTCCACCGAGCCCATCGCATACAGGGACTCCGCTCCCGAGTCGGCAGGAAGCAGCCAGAGCCGCTCACCGACGGGCTGGAGCATGTCGCGCGGCGCAATCGAATCGTTGAGCATCTCCTCGAGCCGTGCGACGGGACGCACGCCCAGCAGCACATGAAGGCTGCCGAGGTTTTGATCTCCATCCACCAGGAGGACCCGGCGGCCCTGCTCGACCAGCTGCGCCGCCAGGAGCACCGAGACGACCGATTTGCCGACGCCGCCTTTGCCGCTCCCCACCACAATTGCCGGGGGACCGGCAGGAGTGACCGGATCGTGCGAGCGGGTATTCGCGCGCGTGGCAGCCATGATGGCGCGAAGCTGCGCGGCCTGGTCGCTCATCTGGACGACTCGGCGGGTGCGACGTTCCGGACGCGCAGACTCGCGACGGCGGCAAGGAGCCGGGGCGCGGCGGCACGGAGGTCCCGGGGGACTTCCTGTCCGTCGGCGATCCAGCGCATCGGCAGCCGCTCTTCGGCTGCGACGTCGAACGGAGTCCAGTCCTCGGGGCACTCGTCGAGCTTGGTGACGAGCAGGTGCGTTGCACCGAACCGGCGGTAGACCGGCACCGTCCGACGGACGAGATCACTCTGCAACCCCGCCGGCAGCACCAGGTGGGTCTCCTGCGGCGCGAGCTGCTTGAGCCACTGACGGACCATCGTCGCGTCCTGCTGATTCCGCGGACCGCGTCCCGGCGTGTCCACCAGGATGAGGTCCACATCAGCGAGGCGGCGCATCGCGGGCGCGAGGTCGGCCGTTTCGTAGATGACCTCGAGCGGCAGCCGGGAGATCTCGGCGTAGGTGCGGATCTGCTCGACCGCGCCGACGCGATAGGTGTCCATGCAGAGCAGTCCGACGCGACGGCCACCGAACACGTCAGGACTGGTCGAGAGCTTGGCGATCGTCGTGGTCTTGCCGACGCCGGTCGGCCCGACGAATGCGATGACGGCCGGGCCGGTCGTGCGCTCCATCCGATGGGCCAGGTCCTCGCGTGCCGGCGCCAGCCGCAACTGGGGATGACTGCCGGCGTCGGCGGCCATCCGACTGCGCTCGAGTTCAGCGCCCTGGGGATCGGCTGCAAGCACCTGATAAACTTCGCGGCCGTCGGCCTGACGGAGGGTGCGGACCGATACCACTTCCGCGTCGGGTCCGAGCGCGTGACGCGCTTCGGCGAGCAGACGCTCCATGGTGGGACCGGTAAAGGCTTCAAGCGGCACGGATGATCTCCCACGTTGCGAGACTGTGAATCGGGGTCTGGGCCGGCAGCTCGCCCAGGGAAAGAATCGGAAGGTTCGGCAGCACCGGCTCCACCAGCCGGCGGACGCCGACGCGGAGTGAGGGCGGCGTGATGAGCGGCCGCTGCTGCCCGTCACGCTTGTGCGTCGAGACGAGCTCGTTGAGCGAGCGCAGCACGCCGGTGAGTTCCTCGGGATCGAGCGAGCGCGTGCCTTCACGCGAGGGGCGCGGGCTGAACAGCATCATGAGCGCGGCCTCGAGCTTGGGACCCATCGTGATGCCGCTGATCGAACCGTCGCCCTCGTCGTAGAGCTGCACGAGCACGGTGGAGAGCGCGCGGCGCACATGTTCCGTGAGCACCTCGGGATCCTTGGTCTGCTCGGCGGCATCGGAGAGCGTCTCGAGAATCGAGGCGAGGTCGCGGATCGGCACGCCTTCGCGGAGCAGGCGCTGCAGTACCCGGTGCACGGTGCCGAGCGAGAGCTTGTTCGGAATCGTGTCGTCGACCAGCGCCGGATGGGTTTCCTTGAGCGTGTCCAGCAACTCGCGCACATTCTGGCGGCTCAGCAGCTCGGCGGCGTGATGCTTGATCACTTCCATCAAGTGCGTCGAGAGCACCGTCTGCGGCTCGACCACGCTGTAGCCATTGGCTTCGGCCTCGACGCGGCGATCGGGCGTGATCCACACCGCCGCCATGCCGAAACTCGGATCGATCGTGCGGATGCCGTCGATCGGCGTCGCGATGCCGGTGGTATCGAGCGCGAGGAGGTAGCGCGGCAGTACTTCACCGGTGGCGACGCGCACGCCGCGGAGCTTGATGGCGTACTCGGTGGCGGGAAGCTGGATGTTGTCGCGGATGCGAGCCGGCGGCACGATGATGCCCATCTCGATCGCGAGCTGTTTCCGCATCAGTCCGATGCGCTGGAGCAGATCGCCCTTCTGGGCTTCGTCCACCAGCGGGACCAGCGCGTAGCCGACCTCGAGCTCCAGCGGCTCGAGCTGCAGCAGATCCTTGATCGGCGCGGCTTCGGGACGGGCGCCGGCCTTCGGTTGCACGATTGCCTGCGAGGCGATGTTCCGCTCGTCCTGCCGGCTACCGGAGACGTAGGCCACGGTCGAGATGATGCCGGCGAGCAGCAGAAACGGAACCGGCGGAAATCCGGGGACGATCGCGAAGAGCGCAAGGATGCCTGCGGCCATCCACAGCGCGTTCCGGTGCTGAGTGAGCTGCGCCGCGATCGCCGGGCCCACGCTCGGGCTGTTGGAGCCGTAGGTGACGATGATGCCGGCGGCGGTGCTGACGACGAGTGCGGGGATCTGGGTGACCAGGCCGTCGCCGACCGTGAGCGAGGTGTACGTAGTGAGTGACTGCTGGGCAGTGAGTCCCTGCTGCGTCACGCCGATGATGAAACCGCCCACCAGATTGATGGCGGTGATCACGAGCCCGGCGACGGCGTCGCCGCGGACGAACTTCGCGGCGCCGTCCATCGCGCCATAGAAGTCGGCGTAGCGGCTGATTTCCTCGCGGCGCCGCTTGGCTTCGGTCTCGTCGATGATGCCGGCGCCGAGATCGGCGTCGATGCTCATCTGGCGGCCAGGCATGGCGTCGAGGGTGAAGCGCGCGGCCACTTCCGCGATGCGTCCCGCGCCTTTCGTGATGACCATGAAGTTGATCACGACGAGAATCAGGAAGATCACGAGGCCGACGACGTAGTTCCCGCCGATCACGACCTTGCCGAATGCCGCGATCACCTGGCCCGCGTGACCCTTCCCGAGGATGAGTCGGGTGCTGCTCACGTTGAGGCCGAGCCGGAGCAGTGTCATCAGGAGCAGCAGGCTCGGGAAGATGCTGAACTCGAGCGGGTCGGAGGTCGAGAGCGTGACCAGCAGCACTAGAATCGAGATGGCAATACTGAAAGCGAGCAGCGCGTCGAGCATCGGCGGCGGAAGCGGTACGATCAGCAGCGCCACGATGATCACGACCGCCAGCGCGAGCCAGACTTCCGCGCCGCCCCGACCCTTGACCGGCTTCACCGACGCGCCGCTGCTGCTGCTTCCGCCTCGGCTCGAGCTGCCACCAGTGGATCCCCGGCTCACGCCGGCGCCGGCCGCGCTCACGGTTCCGACGGCGGCGGTCACTGCGTTGCTCCGCGGGTGGCCAGCGCGTTACCGCGACGGCGATAGACAAAGGCGATGATCTCGGCGACCGCGGCGTAGAGTCCGGTCGGAATCGGCGCGCCCACCTTGGCGGTGGCGAGCAGTGCCTGCGCGAGCGGCCTGTTCTCGATGACCGGAACGCCGGCGGCATAGGCGAGCTGCTTGATGCGCTGCGCCAGCTTGCGCTCGCCCATCGCGAGCACGACCGGGGCGTTGGCGACATCGGCGTCGTACTTGAGCGCGACCGCGATATGAGTCGGATTGGTGATCACCACGTCGGCGGTGGCGACCTTGCCGAGCATCCGCTTCCGCGCCATCTGGCGCTGCAGCACGCGGATCCTGCTCTTCACCTGCGGGTCACCGTCCGTCTCCCGGTGTTCCTGGATGATTTCCTGCTTGGTCATCCGCATGCTCTTGTGGTGCTGCCAGAGCTGGAAAGCGTAGTCCACACCCGAGATCGCGAGGAAGACGAGACCGGTATATGTGGCGACCTTGAGCGAGAGCTCACGCATGAGCGCCAGGATGACTCCGGGGCCGGTGGCCGGCAGTGACATGATCTCGGGCCAGGCGTGCCGCATCGCCATCCAGGTCGTGAGGCCGAGGACCACGAGCTTGAGCACCGACTTGATGAGGGTGAAAATCGATTCGATGCTGAAGAGCCGGCCGATGCCGGCCACCGGATCGAGCCGGGACCAGTTGGGACCAAGCGGCTCGACGGAGAAAGTGCCGCGCGCCTGGATCACATTTACCAGCAGCGTCACGGCGAATACGGTGACCAGGAACGGCGCCAGAGCGGCGAGCGTGGCGCGAACGACCGAGCCCAGCAGCGACGAGGCGTCGTTGATGCTCATGGGGTCGGCGGTGAGCCAGCTGCCATCCTGGTGCAGCAGCGTCACCGAATACGACGCGAGCGTAGTGCCGCCGGCCAGTGACAGGGCCATCGTGCCCGCGAGCAGCAGCGCGGCACTCGACAGCTCGGCGCTCCGCGGAATCCGGCCTTCGCGGCTCGCCTCGTCGAGGCGTCGCTGAGTCGGTGCTTCGGTGCGATCCTCACGGTCACCGCTGCTCTGGGCCATGGGCTACCGCACCACGGGAGCGTAGGCGTGAATCGTTCCGGTAACCGCGCCGGGAAGGCCGGAGACGGCGCCAGCGAGCAACGAGCCGACGAAGGGCAGCGAGGCCGCGAGCACCATCAGCCCGACGCTGATCGTGATTGGAAACGCCACCATCATCACGTTGAGCTGAGGCACGGCCTTGCTCACCACCGCCAGCGCCACGTTGGCGAGGAAGAGCGCCACCATCACAGGCGCTGCCGCCCTGACACCCGTGCTGAACACGGTGCCGCCGAGCGCCAGCGCGAAGTGGCCGCCGTCGGCGAGATTGAGCGCGCCACCCGGCGGAATCGTGACGAGGCTCTCACCGAGTCCGGAGATGAGCATGAGGTGGCCGCTCATGCCGACGTAGATCGCCAGCGCGAAGTAGCTCTTGAGCTCGCCGATGCCGGAAACCGGGACTTCGGGCATCGGAGTCAGCGCGTTGCCCAGCGAGAGGCCCATCTGAAGCGAGGCCACTTCACCCGCCAGCGCAAAGCCCTGCATGAGCACCGAGGCGGTGAGACCGATCGCGAGACCAAGGATCAGCTCCGAGCCGAGCAGGATGGGCATGCCGTACACCTCTTCAGGCAGGTGGACGGGATGAGCACCCGGCAGGAGCATGATGGTGATCACTACCGCGATCGCCGCGCGGATCGTGCGCGGCACCGACGTCATCGACCAGAGGGGTGCGATCATCAGCACGCCCGAGACCCGGGCGCTGACCAGTGCAAAGGCGGGCCAACTCGACGGGCCCATCAGCTCGAGCAGCGACTTCACGCCGCGAGCCCTGGAAGGCTGTGCATGATTTCGACGAAGTAGCTCACCAGCTGCCGCATCATCCATGGCATGGCGATCACGAAGACCAGCGCGACGGCCAGCAGCTTCGGGATGAACGTCAGGGTCTGCTCCTGGATTTGCGTCACCGCCTGGATGATGCTGACCAGAACGCCGACGACCAGCGCGGTGACCAGCAGCGGGGCGGCTGCAAGGAGACAGAGCATGATGGCGTGATTCAGGAAATCGATCGCGAGTCCGGGGGACATGCGGCTACATCCGGAAGCTCGTGACGAGGTTCTGAACCACGAGGGTCCAGCCGTCAGCGAGCACAAAGAGGAGGAGCTTGAAGGGGAGAGAGATCATCACCGGCGGCAGCATGAACATGCCCATGCTCATGAGTACCGACGCCACGATCAGGTCCACGACGATGAAGGGCAGGAAGATCACGAAGCCCATCTGGAACGACGTCCGGAGCTCGCTCGTGATGAACGCCGACATCAGCGTCACCGTGGGGATGTCATCTACAGTCGCGACGTCCGCGGCGCCGTTGAGCTCGGTGAAGAGCGAGAGGTCTTTATCCCGAGTGTTGGCGAGCATGAACTGACGGAACGGGACGATAGCCTTCTTGTAGGCCTCGACCTGGGTCAGCTGATTGTTGAAGTACGGCTGCAGCGCGTCATCGTTGGCCCGCTGGAGCACCGGGTTCATCACGACGCCGGTGAGCAGCACTGAGAGCGCCACGAGCAGCTGCGTGGGCGGCGTGTTCTGCGTGCCGAGGGCGGTGCGGAGGAAATGGAGCACGATGACGATGCGGGTGAAGCTCGTCATCAGCAGGAAGAGCGCCGGGAGAAGCGTCATCGCGCCCATGAAGACCACGATGCCGACGGCACCCGACAACTTGAGCTCGTCGGCGCCCTGCCCGATCGTGAGCTCGATCTTGGGCGCAGTCGGACCCTGCACGGCAGGCGCCTTGAGTGACGGAGCGATTGGAGCGGTCACTTTAGGCGTACCGACCGCGCCCTGCGCATGAACCGCCGACGGAAGGCCGACGAGCGGCAATCCCACCAGCGCCACCACCAGGCTCACCCGGGCGAGCCACGGAAACCGCGCGCTGAGCGCGGCGGCCGCCGCCGGACGAGCCGGCGCGGGTGACAGTGCTTCCGCGCGCTCTTCGCCATCGAGTTCGGTCAACAGCTTCGCGCCATCCTCGGCGATCGAAACCACGAGGACGCGCCCGCCGACCCGGAGCAGGGCCACGCCATGGCGCGGGCCGGTCGCGATGCGCCGGATGATCTCGAGCGGCACGCCACGTCCCTGCCCCGTCACTCTGCCGTTCAGCCGGCGGAGAAAGTGGAGGCCCAGGAGCAGCAGGCCAATCGTGAAGATGAGCGACGCGACGGCGGCAAGCATCAGGCGCTCTCGCGTCCCAGCAGGCCGGCGCCATCCGGGCTGCTGATGATGCGCGTGATCCGCACGCCGAAGTGCTCACCGATCACCACGACCTCCCCCTCGGCGAGCTTGCGATCGCTGATGAAGATGTCGATCGGCTCGCCGACCATCCGGTCGAGCTGGATCACGGAACCGCTGCCGAGCTCGAGGACTTCCTGCACCGTCATGTTGGTGCGTCCGAACTCGATCGCCACCGGGAGCGACACGTCGAGGAGCGTATCGAGGGAGCTCGGGGCGCCGGCCCGCGCGCCGACGGCCAGCTCGCTCAGGTCCGCAACCTTCGGCGCGCCCTTGCCGGCGCCGCCAGTCAATCGATCGATCTCATTCTGGTCCATCGGCTATACCACCCTTCCGCGTGAGGTACGGGCGGCCGCTTCATGACGAGCGTCCGCGAGAACGTGCGTGATCTTGAGACCCATGTAGCGCCGGCTCTGACCGAGCGCGCCGAGAAAGCGGCGCCGCCCGCGGACGTGCACTTCGATCGGCACGTCGCAGGGATGGCCGGTGTGCACCACCTGTCCGACTGTGAGCGCCGCAACATCACGGGCGCGCAGCATGAAGGGCGGGAACTTGGCGGTGAGCTCGAGCCGCGTGGCGCGGAGCGTCTGCTCGACCATCGTCTTGCCGATGGCCCGCTCGTGCGCCGAGGCCCGGTTGTTGTGCGAGTAGCGGGTGGGCTTTTCCTGGAGAAAGGCTTCGAGCGACAGCAGCGGCAGACAGATCGTCATCAGCCCGCTGAACGTGGCCGAGCGCACTTCGACGTTCGCGACGAGCACGTTGTCTTCCCGGTTGGCGATCTGCAGCACGTCCGGCGCGGACTCGAAGCCGCTGTACTCCGGCACGATCGTCAGATAGTCGTGCCACGATTCGGCCAGCAATCCAAACACCCGGTCGGCCATGCCCTTCACGACCATCCGCTCGAGGTGCGTAAGCGGCCGTTTCACGTCCTGCGTTTCACCGGGCCCACCGAACAGCCGGTCCACGATGTGGTAGGCGAGATCGATTCCGAGGTCGATCACGCCCTGCCCGCCCGCCTTTTCGCCGAGTTCGTAGATGTAGGCGGCGCAGGGATTGGCGAGCGAGAAGATGAATTCGGCGAAGGTCGCCTGCTCGACGCTGCTCAGGATCACGTCGACCGGTGCCCGGAGCCGTGAGGAGAAGAGTGCCTGCAGCGACAGCGCCAGACGGGCGTAGATGCCGTCGAGCAGCGCCTGGCGATCCTTCGAGATCCGGGGCGGGCGGAGAAAGTTGTACGGAATGACATCGGCCGCCGCGGCCTGGGGCACCGCGGGCGCGCCTTCGAGCAGCGAGTCGATGTCCTTCTGTGAAAAGACGTCGGCCATGGGATCGCCTTACTGGATGACGAACTGGGGGAGATAGACGTGCAGCTTCGCATTACTTCCGATCATCGGAGCGATGCTGTCGGCGATGCGACGCTTGAGGCTGTCCCGAGCACCCGGCGAAGTAAGCGAGGCGAGCGACTGCGCCTCGAGGATCGATGTCACCTTGTCCCGCACCTCCACTTCCCGCGCCCTGAGCGCCTTCTCCGCCTCGGCGCCGTCCACTTCAAAGGCGACGGAGGTCATGAGGAACCGGCTTCCCTGCGAGCCGGCTGGATTGACGATGATGTTGTCGAGGGAGACGACCTTCCCCTCCTTGAGCAGCGGATCTCCAGCTTCGGCTTCCTTTTTCGGTGGCTGCGAGGCGCCTTTCGCTCCGACGGCTGATGGCGCGTTGCGCGCGATCAGCTTCGGTGCAACCACGAACGCCGCAAGCAGACCGCCGACGATGGCACCGCCGACGATGATGCCGGCGAGCAATGGTGTTTTCTTTTTTTCTGCGGGAGCTGCTGCCACGGCGGTAGGGGCTGGCTGGACTTCAGTGGCCATCGCGCTGTTCTCCATGAAAGCGATTCAGAATCCACCGACATCCGGGTGGTCGAGGCCAGCTAAGGCAACGCCCGTACCACCCGGAGATGCGTCTGTCGCTCAGTGCTAACTCGTGCTGGTGTACCAGATACAGCGAATGATCGGAGCGGACTCGAAACCGATTCGAAGAGGTAGTCACGAAGAGGGGAAGAAACTGCCGAGCGGGATGGCGATAGTTGCCGGGCAGAGCGGCGGTGAGCGGGAGGAAGTCACGGTGAGCGGTGAGCGGGAGCGGGAGCGGGAGCGGGACGCACGAGTGGATCAGATGTAGACGCGGAAAACACGGTGAGCAGGAATTGCTCCTGCCCACCGCCTGACGCGCGAGCACACGGTGAGCGGAGTTACCGCCCGCTCACCGCTCACCGCTTACCGCTTCAGATTTACCAGCTCATTCAACATCTCGTCCGCCGTCGTGATCACGCGGGCGTTGGCCTGGAAGCCGCGCTGTGCGATGATCATGTTGGTGAACTCCTCCGAAAGATCGACATTCGAGCTTTCGAGGGCGCCCGGGGTAATCGACGACTGACTGCTGGTGCCGGCGAAGCCCACGATCGCGCCACCCGAGTTCGCCGATTCCGCGTACATGTTGTTACCGTTGCGGAGCAGGCCGGTCGGGTTGTTGAACGTCGCGAGCGCAATCTGGGCCAGCGTCTGGTTGACGCCGTTGGTGAAGTACCCGGTGATCACGCCGCGCGCATCCACGCTGATATCCTGCAGATTTCCCATCGCGTAGCCGTCCTGGGCGCTGGCGACGGCATTCGACGGGCTGGCGAACTGGGACAACCCGTTGATGTCACCCAGCGCACCGGAATCGAGCTTGATGTCCACCGGAGACGAAGCACCCGTACCCGGATCGAACTGCAGGCTGTTCCCGCCGCCATTGTAGCTGAACGTCTGGAGCCGGCCGTTGCTGTCGAACGTCACCGAGCCGCTCCCGCCGCCGGTCACCGTGCCGGGAGCCGGCACGCTGGCCTGCCACAGCCACTGGTTCTGCGCGGTTGGGTCCTTCGTAAACTTCATGCTGAGGCTGACCGGGTCGCCGATCGAGTCATAGACCGTGATGGCCACGTCGTGGGTCACGTCGCTCGCCGCCTGCTGCTCGACGAAATTGCCCGGTCGGCTGTCGAAGACCGCATTGAAATTGGTGGCGCCCGCTGCGGCGCTCCGTACGTTGAGGCCGGTGATGGCGTTGACGACGCCGCCGTCGCCGGTGACAGTCATGGCTCCGGAGGTCGTGTCGATCGCGGCCCCGCTGAGATTCGTGACTCCGAGCGTGGTGTTGATCGCGCTCAGCAACTGGCCATAAGTGCTGCCGGCTGCCACCGCGACGTTTCCAGCCGTCACAGCCGTTCCGCCCTTGTTGCCATCGATGACGATGGCGCCGCCGGCGGCGAGGCCGAGGCTCTGGCCCGCACCGTTCCGGAGATCCGTGATCAGGTCCGTCGCGGTTGCGATGTGACTGAACTGATCGGTGTTGGCCGTGCCGGCCGCGGCGAGCGCGCCGTTGGCCGCGCCCAGCGCCTTGAGCAGCGCGGGGTTCGAGCTGGTGAGGGTGAGATTGATCGGCGCCCCGCCGGCCGTGAACGAGAGCGCGCCGTTCGCATTGTTCTGCGCGGCGGTCATCGTGTTCGTGCCGGCGGCGCCGAAGGTGTTATTGATCTCGGCGACGAGGTCGGAGAGCGAGTTGTAGTCGAGCGTGCCGACGCCCGTGTCCTGCGTGACGTAGGTAAAGGCCTTCGTCGTGGTGCCATCGTTCACGGTCACTGTCGTGCCCGCGGGCACCATGCCGAGGATCTGCGCGTTGGCCGCGCCGCTCGCGAACAGTCCGCTCAAGTCCGAGCCCTTGCCGCCATTGCTGCCGGTCTGTTCGACCGCGTAGACCCGGCCCTGGGTGGTGAGAATCGTGCCGAGCGGCTGCTGCCGGGCGTCGAGATTGCCAGTCATGGTGACCTGCGTTGTGGCCCTGGCCGGCGACTTCTTGCCGAACGGCAGAGCGATGTCCGTGGTCGCCGAGCCGGTCGAAAGTACGCCGTTCGAATCTGCATTGATGCCCTGCACCTTGAAACCGTTCGCCGGCGAGACCAGCCGGCCGTTCGCGTCGAGCTGGAAATTCCCCGCGCGAGTGTAGAACGAGCGGCTTCCATCGCTCAGGACGAAGAGCCCATCGCCCTGGATCGCGAGGTCGGTGCTCTGGCCGGTGGACTCGAGGTTCCCCTGCGTGAAATTCTGGTCGATGCTTCCGATCTTCGATCCGAGCCCGATCTGAATCGGGTTGGTACCGCCGAGATCACCTGGTGGACGGGACGCGCCCTGAAGGAGCTGGGCAAAGGCCTCCGCGAACGTTACTCGCGACCCCTTGAAGCCCACGGTGTTCACGTTCGCGATATTGTTGCCGATTACGTCCATGCGGGTCTGGTGATTCCGCAATCCTGAGACGCCGGCGAATAGGGACCGCATCATGGCTTGCTGTTCTCCTTGGAAGAGTGGGTAATCCGGGGTAGCGACAGACCGGCCAGCGCACCACTCGGCGCGCCGGCCGGGCCGCTTTCGATTTCGACGAGATTGTTCAGTTCAAAGGTGAGCGCGCCCGAGCGCAACGTGACGACGCCATTCTGGACGGTCACGCCGTCGACCGTGCCGGCTTCGTATTGCGTCACGTCCACCGCGGCGCCCGCGCCATCCGTCACCGACAGTTTGTACGTGTAGAGGCCCGGCGCGAGGTTGGTCGAGCCCGTCGTCAGGTTGTTGAGTCCGCCGCTGAGCTGGCCTTCATCGATGCTCGCGACCACCGAACCGGAGTGGTCCATGATCTCGAGCGTGCCCTTGCCGCCGGTGCCGCCCACGTTGGCGATCACGGAGACCGGACCGATCTGGCGCGATTCGACCTCATTGCCTGTCACCAGCACGTTCTTCCCGATCAGCGAGGAGCCGAGGCTCGTCTGGCTCGCGAACTGGTTCGTGGCCTGCTGTGCCGTGAGCAGCGTGTTCAGGTTACTGAGCTGCTCCAGCGAGGAGAACTGCGCCAGCTGCGCCGAGAACTGCGACGCGTCCGCCGGGTTGAGCGGGTCCTGGTGCCTCAGCTGCGTCACCAGCAGCTGAAGAAATTCATCTTTTCCGAGCGAGCCCTTCCCCTTCGACACGGTGGCCGGTGGGGTGACGTTTGGCTGCGCTGGCCCAAGTATCGGGGCTGCGATCATGTTTCGGTCTACCTCTCTCTCTGTCTGCGATGTCGATCCTGGGGGCGACCATGCTGCTGACCGTCGCGCTGGTCAGCCTGCTGGTCGAGGTCGCGTCCGCCTGATCCCTGGCGCCGGTCCTCCGTGGGCGTCTCCGGCCCCCGGGTATCGCCTGAAGTCTCCGCCGCCATCGACGAAGCCCCCAGTCCTGCCGCTGCGCGCTCGTTGCTGGCGATCGTCGACTGCACGGTGACCCGCGCGTCCGAGAAGCCCTGCCCTTCGAGCGCCGTCTGCAAATCATTCAAGCCACCTTGCATCCGGCCGGCGCTGACCGGATCCGGAGTGAGAATCCGGGCAGTCACCTGGTCGCCGCGGACCGCCACCCGGATACGAGTGCTGTTGCCCTGGTCGTCGATCACTTCGAGCGTCGCGCGGTCCGCCGTGTGTGTCGTAGTCGCGGGCTCGGATGGGGTGCGCGCCTCACTGGCGACCTCGGCCTTCTTTCCGCCTGAGATCGGGACAGCACGTCCCGCCGCCGCTTGAGCCTGCGCGGGTGGAGTCGCGACGCTCGCGGCTTCAGGCCGAGAGGCTGCCGCTGGATCGGCCTTCCGCTTGACGCGATCCTGTCCCGCGGGCTGTGCGTCGGTCGGTGTCTGCGGTGCCGGCTGATTGGCCATCTTGCCATCGGGAGCCAGGGCGGGCTGAGCAATCTTGTCGGCGTTCGTCTGAGTTCCAGCTTCGCCTGCGCTGGCCCCCGGCTCTCCATCAGAGACCTTCGCCGGTGCGCCGATCCTGCCGTCGCTCGGCGCGGCCCCGATCGTCACTTCGCGCACACGAACTCCGGGAGTCGCAAGTGCGGACTGCTGGCTCGCACCCTTGCTCACTTTCGGATCTGCGTCCGAGACCAGGACGTCGAGTCGGGGATGAACGATGGCCGTGAACGGCTTTGCATCCGCACGACCCGCTTGAGCCTGCTTCGGCTCCGCACCGACCCTGGCGTCCGTCTCACCGGCCGCATCGGACACCACCGCGGGCTCACTGCCAATCGCAACATCAGCCGCGGTACCGACGGCTCCGCGGAACCCACTCTTCGCTGGATTCGCGCGGGTCCCGGGAACCCGTGACGGGGCCGCGGCCCCGCCCTGAAGCGCTACCCGCGGATCCGGAACGGCGCGGCTGTCGCCCGCTGCGTCAGCCGTCGACGCCGTGACCTGCCGGTGCGCTTCGGCTGCGATCGAGGGCGCGGTGGCGAGCATCAGACTGGCAGCTGCAATGGCCTGGGCCGCGGGACTCGATGCGGACGTTGCGACTACGCTCGGCGCGACATCCGCAGTCTCGGTACCATGCGGTTTCCCCCGCACCGGTGCCCGATTCACCAGCGTCCATCCGGCGGCCGGATCGAGTGCGATTCCATCGGCTGAGCCCGCGGCTCCCGGTGCCTCGGCCCCGGCATCGGCATTCGCCGCGGGCGAGGTGCCCTTCGCCTGTTTCTCCAGCGTACCGGCCTGTGCAGCCTTCGCCTCCGGTTCGCCGGCAGGACTCGTGACGCGCGGTTCAACGGTCATCGTGAGCCGTGGCGCAGAAGGCTCCGCCGGCATCGCGGTTTTTTCGGCAGACACAAGAGACTTCACCGCGGCTCCGGAGAACCCTTTCACGTAGGTCGTCCCCGCCCCGCCCTGCTTGACGGAACTCGGTACCGCGAGCGCGATGGCCCGTGCGGCAAGATCGAGCGTCGTTCCTGCCGACTTCTTCTCCACGACAATCTGTGCCTGGCCTGGCTGGCCTGCGGCTGATAGCGTCGTTCCATCGGTGTGCTCGACAGTCACGGCGGCTCCGGTGTCGATCGATGCAAAAGCAGTAGTCGCCGCCGCGTCCGGCCCCACGGCGACGACCGCTGGCTTTGTGCTCTTGTCCGGAGCGCTGGCTTCGACCTTCGCCGCGGGAGTTGGAGCCGCCATCGCAGTAGCCAGTACTGCCCCGAAGGACTCGGTGCCTGGAACGAAATCGGTCGCGGCCGACGATGCCGACGGCTGTGCCAGTGCGCTTGCACCCGCCGAGGATTGCAGGGAGACGGCTGCGCTCACTTCGCTGCCTCCGCGTCGGTGACTGGGACGAGCAGCCGGCGGCTGAGAGCAGCTGCTCGCTCCTTCGGCAGATTGACCAGGAAATCCGCGGCCTGTCGCGGGCCGACGGCGCGGAGGATTCCCTCGACTTCGGCGTCGCTGAGAAATCCGAGGACTTTCACCGCCTCGACCGGCTTCATCGCCGAGAAGATTCGAGCCAGCTGCTTGTAGGCCAGTGCTCTCGCCTTGGGATCGGCGGAGTGCGCGGCGGCAGCGGCAGAGACCAGCGGCCCCGGCCCTTCGATTGGCGGTTTGATTTCAGCCACCGCAGGGGTCGAGGCACTGTCCACCTTCGCGCTGTCGGCGCGCACGGCGTGGCGAGCCGAATCCGGCAGGGCCTTGACCGTGTCGTGCGCGGCTAACGGCTCACCCTTGGCCGGCTTCGCGTGCGCGCTGTCGGCATGTACGGCCGTCGAGTCTTTGCCGCCCGGGACCGCTGCCACCGCGGGAGCCTTCCTGTGCCGTACCACCATGACGCCCGTGGTGGCGCCCAGTGAGAGCAGAAACGCCGCGACGCCGAGGAAGATCGGTTTCATGCGGGCTCCAGTCCGAGGCGCGAGGGCCGACGTGAGGCGACCTCGTCGCAGTCATGCTGGTCTTCGCGCGAACTCTCCACATGCCATGTGGCGCGGCGCTGCTCCTTGAGCCGTTCGATGGCCCGGCGCGCGACTCGCGCTTCCTCGAATGTCCGGATCTCTTCCTCGACCCGGTTGAGCGATTCTCCGTGCGCGACTTCGGCGGCCTGGATATCGACTCGCGCGGCCTTGAGCGTGAGTTCGAGGTTGGAAAGCGTTCCCGCGGTGCGGAGCGGCTTCGGCGTCGACCGAAGCTGCTCGGTGACCCCGGCGAGACGCTCCGCGCTGGCCTGGTAAACCCGGCGCTGCTCTTCTTCCTGCCGCATCGAAGCCACGAGGCTTCGTGCGCGCTCGCGTTCGGCGGCGGTCCGGAGCTGGAGCAGGCGGTCGAGACGGAAGACGAATCGTTTCATGTGGGACGTCCGTTCAGCATGGTGTTGGCGCGCTGGGCGATCGACGCGATGCGGGCGCGCGAATCCTCCAGCGAGGTGCCGTCTTCCGGCCTCTGGCGCGTGAACGCGAGCATCTCTTCGCGCAGCACCACGGCCGTGTCGGTGAGCTTGTCCGCGCCCTGCTTGTAGGCGCCGACGGCCAGCAGATCTTCGTTGTTGCGGTACGCGGCTTCGAGGCGGAGGAAGGTGTTCGCCGCCTGCAGATGTTCCGGTGTGATCACGGCATCCCGGACGCGACTCACGCTTTCGAGCACGTCGATCGCCGGAAAGTGCTTCTGCGCGGCGAGCCTGCGCGTGAGCACGATATGCCCGTCGAGAATCGAGCGTGCGGCGTCGGCGACCGGTTCGTTGAAGTCGTCGCCCTCGACCAGCACCGTATAAAGACCGGTGATGCTGCCCACCCGCCCCGTGCCCGCGCGCTCGAGCAGCTTCGGCAATTGGGCAAAGACCGACGGTGGATATCCCTTGGTTGCCGGAGGCTCGCCGACGGAGAGACCCATCTCGCGCCAGGCCATGGCCACGCGCGTGATCGAATCCATCATCAGCAGCACGTCCCGCCCCGCGTCACGGAAATATTCGGCGATCGCGGTCGCGACGAAGGCGCCCGTAGCTCGGATGACAGCGGGCTGATCACTGGTCGCCACGATAACGATCGAGCGGCGCAGGCCTTCGGGCCCGAGATCCCGCTCGATGAACTCCCGGACCTCACGGCCTCGCTCACCGAGCAGCGCGATCACGTTGATGTCCGCGGTGGTGCGCCGAGCAACCATGCCGAGCAGGACGCTCTTGCCGACGCCGCTGCCGGCCATGATGCCGATCCGCTGGCCCCGGCCCAGGGTGATCAGGCCGTCGATGGCGCGGACTCCGGTGCCGAGGGGCGCGCTGATGCGGGTGCGCTCGAGCGGATTCGGCACTTCGGCGTTGAGTGCGTAGCGCCGGACGGCGCCGACCGGGCCGAGCCCGTCCATCGGTCGACCGAGACCATCAAGCACGCGACCCACGAGGCCGTCCCCGACTTCGACATCGAGTGAGCGACGAAGCGGAAGCACCGTAGCGCCCGGGTGAATGCCATCGAGGTCTCCAAGCGGCATCAGCAGAATGCCGCGCTCGTGAAAGCCCACCACTTGGGTGGTCACGCGCGGCGCGCCTGCGCTTTCGATACGGCAGAGCTCTCCGAGCGCCACATCGAGCGAGGACGCCTCGACCACCTGTCCGATGATGCGCGTCACCCGGCCGTGCACCGAAAGCCGGTCGGTTCCCGCGATGCGCTCGAGGCTCCGGGCGATGCTGGGGCTCAGCGTCGTCTCAGACATCGCGCATCCGCTGGTAGAGATCCTGAAGCGCCAGGTCGATCCGGCCATCCACGACGCGGTGCGGCGTCTCCACGGCACACCCACCCCGCTCGATTGAGGCATCGGGAGTCCACTGGACCTCCGCCGCACGGCTGGCATCGGGGAGTCCGAGCTGTCCATGGAGCACGGACAGATCTTCGGGATTCAGATGGACTTCGACCTGGGAACCGAGCGGCAAAGTCTCGAGCGCCCGCTGCACCAGATCGCGGACGATGGTCGCGTCGAGCGTGACCTCGCGCTGAATGACATGCCGGGCGATCCCCAGCGCCAGAATGCGCAGACTGTTCTCCAGCCCGGCCACGAACGCGACCCGGTCACCCTCGAGCGCATGCGCAGCGCTGATGAGCTGTCCGGCGGCACGGCGCATGTTCTGGTTGGCAGTCTCCATCGTTACGCGCCGACCCTCCTCGAGTCCCCGCTGATACGCGACTTCGGCCTCGGTTGGCGCGGGCGGCAGGATCGGGTCGATGTCACTCGCGATGCCGGCGCCACCCCGCTGCAGCTCGGGGAGCGGCCACAGCGCGAACCGGGCGAAGTCCGCCTCGGCGCGGGTGGCGATGTCAGGTGATGATGTCATCATCGCCGCCCCGGCCGCTCAGGATGATCTCGCCGGCTTCTTCGAGCGCCCGCACCGAGGCGATGATCCGCACCTGCGCGCTCTCGACATCCTTGACCCGGACGGGGCCGAGGAATTCCATCTCTTCCACCAGTGCCGCCGCGGCCCGCTCCGACATGTTGCCGAGGATGTGTGACTTGAGTTCCTCGCTCGCGACCTTGAGCGCGAGCGCAAGCTCCTTGCTGTCGACGTCGCGGAGGATGCGCTGCATCGCGCGACCGTCCAGCGTCTTGAGGTCCTCGAAGGCGAACATCAGGTTGCTGATCTGCGTGGCCAGCTCGTGATTGCGCTGAGTGATCGACTCCATGAGCGCCTTCTCAACCGCGCTGCTGGCCAGGGTCAGCACCTTGGCGACCGCCGCCGGACCGCCCGAGAGCGTCATCTCCTGCGAAAGCGTGAGATCGGTCTTGCTGCTCAGCCCGGTTTCCACGAGCGCCAGCATTTCCGGAGAGACCTTTTCCATCCGGGCGACGCGATAGAGCACGTCGCTCGCGAGTTCCGACTCCATCACCTCGATGACTCCGGCGGCCTGGCGAACGTCGAGGTGCGCGAGAATCAGCGCGACCGTCTGCGGATGTTCGCCGCGCAGCACACTCAACAGTGTTTCCGGAGCCGCCTTCTTGAGCCGCTTGAGGCCGGTATCGGTCATCTGCTCGCGGATCCGCTCGAGAATCGATCGCGCCTTGGGCGCGCCGAACGAGGTCTCGAGAATTTCCTGCGCCATCATCAGGCCGCCCTGCGCGATCGATTCGACCGCGCGCGCCACTTGGCGATATTCGCTGAGGACCGTCTCTACCACCTCGGTGGCGGCCGACGGCATCGATGCGATCTCCCTGGAGACGCTTTCGACCTGCTCGGCGTTCAGCAGCTGCATGACCTTCGACGCCGACTCGGTGCCGAGGGACATGCACAGCACGGCCGCCTTCTGCGCGCCCGTCAGCGCTTCGCGCTTGGATGAGGTCGAGGCGGCCATCAACTATCCGCCAGCCAGGCCTTCACGACCTGAGCTGCAGTTTCGGGGTGCTGCGCGGATTCGAGCTGGACCTGGTTCTTGAGCTTCGTCGTAGCCATCGTGAGTGCGGGAACCGCCACGCTGGGCAGCTGATAGTCCGAGCCCGCGTCGGTCACGCCGGCGAGCTGACCGCCCTGCTGCGACATCGGGGCGGGATGCTGCTTGAGCACGCGCATCGCGAGCACGACCGCGGCGATGATGCCGATCACGCCGATGGCCGGCCGGCTGAAGCGCTCGACGATCACGAGGGTGCCGGGGCCGCTCGAGGCGGCGGCCGAATCTCCGAGGGCGGCGACGCTGAACTCAGGTGTCAGCGGGAACGACTGCACCGTGATGCGGTCGCCGCGCGCGCTGTCGAGACCGATCGCGTCGCGCACCAGCCCTTCGAGCCTGCCGAGCTCGGGGCCGGCGCCCGTGGTGCCGCTCGCCTTGGCGAGCGCCTTGTCGTCGACCTGCACCGCGACCGTGAGCCGGGTGATGCCACCGATCGAACCCACCACCTTTTCGACCGTATGTGAGTTCTGATAGGTGTTGTTGACGATCGTCGACGTCCCCCCACCGCCGTCGAGTGAATCACCAGTGGTCTCGCTCCGCTGCTCGTTGAGCAGCGCGGATGCATCGGGATTCACCGACTCGATCTGTTTCTCCACCTGTTCGAAGTTGAGCTGAGCCGCGACTTCGACCCGTGCCCCGTCGGCGCCCAGAATGCCGGCCAGCATCTTCTCGGCCTTCTGCTTCAGATTGACTTCGACTGAGTGCTGGAGATCGAGCTGCCGGCTGCTCAGCCCGGCGCCGGTGCCATCCGCCGGTGTCGACAGCAGGCGGCCGAGATTGTCCATGACCGCGACGTTTTCGCTGGGGAGCTGCGGCACCGCGTGACTCACCATCTCGGTGATGCCCTGCACCGCCTCCTGAGTCATCGTGACGCCAGGTCGAACCGTGATGAGGATCGACGCTTTGGCCGGCCGGTCGAGGCGGCGAAGGGCGCCGCTCTCGGGAAGCACCAGTTGCACCTTCGCCTTCTCGACGCCCTTGATCTCGGCGATCGCGCGGGCGAGCTCGCCTTCGAGTGCCCGCTGCAGCGCGATCCGCTGCTGGAAATCACTCATCCCCCACTGCTGGCCATCGAGAATTTCGTAGCCGCGGGCCCGCCCCTGCGTTGGCAATCCGTCCTTGGCAAGCAGCACGCGGGCGCGCGCCAGGTCGGACGTGCCGACCTGGATCTCGGCGCCGCCATTGGCCAGTCGAAAATTGATGGACGCCTTGGTGAGACCATCCGACATCGTGCCCGCTTCGCCGAGATCGAGATCCCGATACAGCGTCACATAGTCCGGCTCACCGGCCCACTGCGTGATAGCCCAGATAATCGCGAGCACCGCGGCCAGCCCGCCGAGTGCCATGAAGCGGCGGGTGCCGTTCATGCGGCGGACTCCATCGAGAATCGCGGGCGGTAGCGCGTTGGGCATGAGGGCGGTTACAGGTAAGGGGTAAGGGGTAAGGGGTAAGGGGTTGAATCAGAGTCGATCGGGGCTCGACGTGATGAGACAGTCGTGCTGTCCCCCTCACTCCTCACCCCTCACCCCTTACGGCACATCACATCTGCATGTTCATCACCGACCGATACGCGTCGGTGAGCTTGTTGCGCATTTCGACCAGGAACTCGAGCGAGAGTGAGGCTTCCTCGCTGGCGGCCATCACCTGGTGCAGCTCCACCGGCTCCCCACGCACAAAGGCGCCGATGATGTTCTGCGAATCGTCTTGCAGTCCCTGGACGTCGTTCACCGCCTTGCTGAGCGTGTCCGCGAAACTCGGCCCGTTCGTGCTTCCCGTCTCGAGGGACTGACCCAGCCCGCGTTCGAGCTGGGAAACGATGGGTCCATCAGGACGAATCGGGAGCGTCATCGCTCAGCCCATCACGTCGAGACGCTGGCCACGCGGCGCCGCAGGCTGCGCGGCGATGCGGGAGCGGCCATAGGTGACCGGCCCGAGCGTCGCGAGCTGCGCGAAGAAGTCCCGCTCTTCGTCGGTCAGCACGCTGCTCAGTCCGGCGGCCTGGGTGGAGCGCGAGCTCGCCGAGCGAGCATCGGCGGCGGATGGCGATGCGGGGGCGCGGACGGCCAGACTGGCGAGGCGCGCGGCGGCGGATGGTCCCTGGATGCTCATTGGTCTCTGGCTCAGATGTCGAGGGCGCGGCGCAGCATGGCCTTGGCCGCCTGGAAAACCGTGGCATTCGCTTCGTGCACGCGCCGGGCGATCATCAGGTCAACGATCTCCGAGGCGATGTCGACGTTCGGCTTGAGCACGAATCCGTTCGCGTCCGCATCGGGGTGTCCCGGCTCGTAAATCAGCGATCCCTTGCTGGTGTCTTCGACCACTTTCTGCACCCGGACGCCGTTCTTGCCGTCCTGCTCCATCACTGCGACCCGGCGCTTGTATGGTCCGCCCTCGGCGGTCCGCGTCGTCTCGGCGTTCGCGATGTTGGCGGAGATGGTCTCAAGGCTGCGCTGCTGCGCGGACATTCCGCTCGCGCTGATCGCCAGCGGACGGAGCATCGACTTGACCGGGCGTGGTACCGGACCGAGACCGAAGAGACTAGCCATTGCTCTTGAGCGCAGTGCGGTAGTCCGCGTAGGCCTTCTGCAGCAGCTTGGCGCTGGTATCGAAGCGGAGCTGCGTGTTCGCCAGCTTCACCATCTCCTGCTCGAGATCGACTTGCGGCTGCTTCGGGCCCTTACCGGCGAGGTGCGACGCGAAATCCTCGGGATTCCCGCCGGCATTGCCGCTCGATGTCAGCGCGTTCGCTACTCGGCTGGCGATGCCACGATGCGCGAGACTGGATTCATCGAGTCCTCCACGCAGCACGCCGACCAGAGTGGATGGACCGAAGAGCGATGAGAACATCGTGACTCCGCGAAAGGGGTTGAGTAGTTCGACCCCCGGAAAGGCAAGCGGCATACCACGTCACGAGCGTGCTTCTCACGAAGCTCGCACGCCGGTCTCAAGACGTTATGCACGCGCAAGTTCGAACCGAGCGCGCGAGCGCGACGAAGCAGAAGAAGGAGCGCAGGAAGGAGGAAGCAGCGGAGCGGAGCGGAAGAAAGTTCCGGTGAGTGGGGAAGAAATTGTACGGTGAGCGGCAGCCGGGGAAAGCTGAAGGTTCAAAGTTGAAGGTTAAAAGTTGAAAGTGTCA
>JBDUEA010000013.1:0-39146 GCA_040002695.1 Gemmatimonadota bacterium
CCTTCCGCCGGCGGCAGAAACAGGGCGAATACGCATTCTCCGGCGCGGGGCTCGGGCTTTCGATCTGCCGAAAGCTGGTGGAGGCGATGCGTTCCTCCCTGCAAGTCGAGACGGCGCCTGACCTCGGTACCCGATTCTATTTCGAACTGGACCTGCCGCTCGCTTCTCGCCTGTAATCCGCGCGAACCCCTCGACCTCCATCTGATGACTCAACTACTGCACGTGGTCGGCGCCCGCCCGAACTTCATGAAGGTGGCGCCGGTCCTCCGGGCTGCCAACCGTTGTGCCGACGTGACTCAGGTGCTGGTCCATACTGGACAGCACTACGACGCGGCGATGAGCGACAGTTTTTTCACGGACCTCAACCTTCCGATGCCGGATGTGAATCTGGGCATCGGGTCCGGGAGCCACGCGGCGCAGACCGGCCGCATCATGATCGAATTCGAACCAGTGCTCGACCGCTACCGTCCGGATTGGGTGGTCGTATACGGCGATGTAAACTCGACGGTAGCATGCGCCCTCGTTGCGGCGAAGAAGGGGGTCCGGGTCGCCCACGTTGAGGCGGGGCTGCGGAGCCGGGACCGCGGAATGCCGGAGGAGGTCAACCGGCTCCTGACCGACCAACTCGCGGATCTCTGTCTGACCCCCAGCCGGGATGGCAACGACAACCTCGCGGCGGAGGGCATACCGGAATCCCGGATCAGGCTGGTGGGAAACGTCATGGTCGATACACTGCTTCACCTGCGCTCGAAGGCTACGGCGCTCAGGGCCCCGGAACGGCACGGCGTGGCGGGAGGGCGCTACGCCTTCGTCACTTTTCATCGTCCATCGAATGTCGACGACCGGGCTGTGCTGGCCGAGCTCCTTCACGCCCTCGACGACCTGGCGGGGACGATGCCCGTCGTGTTTCCCATCCATCCCCGGACCCGCCAGCGGATTTCCGATTTCGGCTTCGACGAGCTCGCCCGTCGCGTCAGGTTGCTCGATCCTCTGGGATATCTCGAAACGATCTCCCTGGTCGAGCGCGCGGCACTGGTGCTTACCGATTCCGGAGGGCTTCAGGAGGAGACAACTGTGCTCGGCGTGCCCTGTCTGACCGCCCGGCGGAATACCGAGAGGCCGGTGACTATTACCGAAGGCACCAATCGCCTGGTGGCCTCGGATCGCCAGGCGGTCAATCTGGCGGTGCAGGAGGTTCTCGAGCTACAGGCGGCCGGGGGATTCCAACCTCGTCGCCCCGAATTCTGGGACGGTAGAGCGGGGGAGCGGGTCGTTCAGGCGATGCTCGAAAGCTGACCTGTTCGACGCCGGCGTTTTCGAGAGCCGGTCGCCGGAGAGCCTGGCGGCCCCGGCGACCCTTTCCTCTCGCAGGAGAGGGTCACTAGATTGGTGTGCTTGGCAAGATCAACCGTCCCTGGAGAGACTGCTGATCGTGTTGCCCGGCACGCACATGGTCCCGCAAAACAGGCGGGACCGCATTCTCGAGGTGGAGAAGTTTTTTCCGGCGACCCGGCCGGACGGAACCGCCGCCGGCGAGACTCGATCGATGAACGAGACCTGCTGGTCGAGGCGACCATTGCGTCCACGCATCATCGAGAGGTGGACAGGCGTGCAGCTGGTGGCCGATGCCTGTTCGAAATTCCAGTCACCACTGTGGTGAGGCAGCCGACGGCCTACCGGCCGGCGAGGGACCGACGGGCGTTTCAGATGCGGGGCTGTTGGCTTCATTGCGCCCGGTTGTCCGCAGCGCAGGACCCCTCCGATCGAGCCGTCCCCCCACAGACAAAACGCATGAATCGGGCATTCGTCGCCCGATGCCGAACGCGCTGCAACCGACCGCACGAGTCATCTGGCGAACTCAGGAGCGGTCAGTCCGACTCTGTGTCGGTGGCGCTATCGCTCGCGATGAGAACGCAGTGTCTCGTCGCATTTCAATCGCCGATGACAGGGCGACCAGCCGCGCTCGTCGCAGACGATCCCCCGCACACCGGGTCCGGGGGCTCCCGTCAGTCCGACCGCGCGCCGACTGGCCGCCTGGAGCAAACATCTTTGTGACCAAGCCGCACATCCGGCCCATGCGCATGGGGGAGGCGCCGATGCACGCCCCCAATGCCGCACTCCTCATCGATTTCGACAACGTCACGCTCGGAATCCGATCTGATCTCACCAAAGAATTGAAGACGCTGCTCGGCAGCGACATCATCAAGGGGAAGGTCGCGGTCCAGCGCGCCTACGCTGACTGGCGGCGCTACCCGCAGTATATCGTTCCGCTTTCCGAGTCCTCCATCGATCTGATCTTTGCACCGGCGTTCGGCACGAACAAGAAGAACGCGACCGACATCCGGCTTGCGATCGACGCCATCGAGCTAGTCTTCACCAGGCCGGAGATTGGGACGTTTATCCTCCTGTCGGGGGACAGTGATTTCTCGACGATGGTCATCAAGCTGAAGGAGTATGGCAAGTACGTTATCGGAGTCGGAATCCGGGAATCGGCCAGCGATCTCCTGATCCAGAACTGCGACGAGTACTACTCCTACAACGACCTCGCGGGGCTCACCAAGGAAGTCGACATCCCATCGGCGCAGCGAGATCCGTGGGAACTGGTCAAGGAAGCGGTCGCGATGATGGTTCGGAATCGCGATGTGATGCGGTCGGATCGGCTCAAGCAGGTGATGCAGCAGATCGATCCGAGCTTCGACGAGAAGAATGCCGGCTACAGTCGCTTCAGCAAGTTCGTCGTGGAAGCGGGGCAGAAGGGCCTGCTGCTCGTCACAAAGATGGAAAACGGACAGTATGAAGTTGCGCCGTTGGAAAACGGCGTCACCGCCGTCGCCGTCGAACCGGCGCGGGAATCCCGCGAACCGCGAGAGTCGCGAGACGAGGGACGCGGGCGGGGAAGAGGGCGCGGCAGGGGACGTGGCCGGGGCCCCCGTCGGGAAGGAGCAGAAGCGCCCGCGGCTTCGGCCGCACCGGCCGCCGAGCCAGCTGCAAGTCCAGCGGCGCGCGCCCTGCCCGAGCGCAGGCCTGAGGCGGCGCTCACTCTCGCGCAGGCGTTTCAGCTGATGCGCCGCGCGCTCGGCGAGCTCGCGGGCGCGGTGCCTCACGAGGCGTTGCGCCTCCGGATGGTCACTCTCCATGGCCGGCTCGATCCGCTGCTGGAGGCGTCCCGCTTCACGCGATTCCTGCGTCAGGCCCACGATGCAGAAATCGCCGATGTTCGAAAGATCTCAGAGGATGAATACGAGATCGAGGGACGGGCGACCGATGAGTATCCGGTGCAGAAGGCGCCTCCAGCTGCAAGTCCGCCTGCCGTTCCTCGTGCGCAGAGCAGACACGAGAATGGTCAAGCCGCACCCGCAGCCGAGGCGAGGCCACACACGCCGGCACGCGAGCATGCAGCGCCCGCGAAGACTCCCGCGCCGCCGGTCACTGTAGCCCAGGCCGCAAGCGTCAGCCTGGAAAATGGCCGTGCTGGAATCCGGTTCCGGCGCGGATCCCGGTTGCCATCCGGCCCGCCGAAAGTTCCGCTGATTGGGATGGTGAGCATGGAGGAGCCGGAACCCGAGACCCCGCGATCCAAGCCCGCGCGTCGTCCGCGAGCAAAGGCCGCCTCAGCGGAGACGCCGCAGCCGGCGGTTTCAGAACCGCCGGCGAAGAAGAAGGCTTCCCGGCCTCGAGCCCGGAAGAAGGCTGAATGAGTAGAACTCGACGGGCAGCCCTGCTGCCCGTTTCGTTTTTCCGGCATCCCGTCGACGGCATCGCCAGGCGCCTGCTGGGCACGACCCTCCAGTCCGAGATCGGGGGCGTCCGGGTGAGCGGGAAGATCGTGGAAACCGAGGCCTACATGGGTCGAGACGATCCCGCATCCCATGGTTATCAGCTTCGGCGAAACGCCCGAAATGCCGCACTCTACGCGCCTGCCGGGACGTGGTACATCTATCTCTCATACGGCATTCACTGGTGTATGAACCTCGTGTGCCGCCCCGAAGGTCACGCCGCCGCTGTCCTGATCAGGGCCCTGGAGCCGCTGGAAGGTCTCGAGACGATGAGGCTGAGGCGAGGTAATGTGCCTGACCGTGACCTTTGTTCTGGCCCGGGGAAGCTCTGTCAGGCGCTTGGGGTCACCGTGAAGCTTGACGGTATTCCGATGTGGGGAAGTCCGGTGATCGTGTCTGAAGGGGTCCGGCCGAAACCGTCGGAGATCATCGCGACGCCACGCATCGGAATCTCCAAGGCGGTGGACCTGCCGCTGCGGTTCGTGCTGGCTGATTCTCCCTGGGTCTCGGGAGTGCGCAAGAGCAGATCGCGGCGTTAGGAGGCTGAAAATTCACGAGACAAGAAAAACGGGCGGACCGATTGGTCCGCCCGTTCGTTGCGATGATCTCCGGGTACGATCAGTAGCCGCCGCCACTCACGCCTTCCCGAGCCGAGCCGAGGCTGATGCGGAGTCCACCGGTGAAGGTATGCGTCGCGCCGGTGATGAGTTTCCCGGCCGAAGGGGCCGTGGTTACTTGATACTGTCCGTAGAGGACGAAGCGCCCCGAGTGAAATTGCAGTCCGCCGGCAGCGCTGCCGAAGCCGTAGCTGCCGAGAGAATTTGCAAGATCAGAGGCCGCGGACTGCTCGCCGGGGGTCGCGAAGAATCCCTGGGGATATTCCTTCACCGTGTGGAGGATGCCGAATCCGACGCCGATATAGGGCTCGGGATTGGTTCGCACGGGGAATGCGACAACGAGCGCGGAATATTTCCGGAGATTGTTGAATATCACAGCCCGAGTTCCGCCCGCGGCGGTCGAGTCGGAATACGAAGTGGTCTGGTTGCTCTTGATGCCTTCATCGACGGACAGGATGAGCGCCGTGCGCCTGGACCTTATGAGCACCTGTCCACCGAAGGTGGCAATGGCACCGGAGGTCTGAGTCGGAGTCTCGAAAATCATAAGGCCGGCCTCCGGTCCGATGTACCACCGGAAGTGCTCCGACCCTGACTCCTGCGCGGCAAGTCGCGGGAGAATCCCGAGGACGGCCAGCGTCGCCACGGAGAGGGTGCGGGTAAACGTGCTCATCAGAGTACCTCCCTGAGAAGTCGGCACCTGAGGGATCAGGCGCGGGGCGTTGCGGCAGCCTGGCGGATACCGTCGTACGAGCGCCAGCCGACGAAACCACGCCCGGCTGGGCGGAAACTCCCATCTACGTAGCGAGCCTTGTACCAAGGCACGAGGCGAACAGACAACTTCCCGCCCGCCGCGGGGAGAATCGACCACATCGACTGAAAGGGGGAGCCCAGAGGACGCATCGCGTCTCCAAGGCCTGTCCAAAGATAGGATAAGCGGCGGAAAAATGCGAGCCCTGAGTCTGCGCCGGCCTACTGTCTAGGATGTTAGCTGGCCACATCTTGGACAGTTGAAGTGCCAAACTACTTGAGGCTCCTGGCCTGCCGTGCACAGCTGGGTCCGAACAAGCCCCGGTCGGGACCTTTCAAAGCTCAGATAACTCCGAGGCTGGAGCCGACTTTCTTCATGGCCCGGAGGACCTGATCGAGGTCATCCCGCGAGTGAGCGGCCGAGATCTGACAGCGGATGCGGGCCTCACCCTGAGGTACGACCGGAAACCCGAATCCGGTCACAAAAACACCTTCCGCAAGCAGCAGCTCGCTCATTTGAATGGCCTTGGAAGTCTCCCCCAGGATGACGGGAATTATGGGCGTTTCGCCGGCAAGCGGGGAAAATCCAAGGGCGCGAATCTGGTCCCTGAAATAGGCTGCGTTATCCCTGAGGCGGGTTACGCGCTCGGGATGCGCCTCCAGGTATTCGATGCTCGCGAGCGAGCTTGCTGCCACCGTGGGTGGCAGGGCGTTCGAGAACAACTGCGGTCTGGCGCGCTGGGTCAGGTAATCGCAGGCAGCTTCCGAGGCCGCCGCGAACCCTCCGGCGGCGCCGCCGAGCGCCTTGCCCAGGGTCGATGTGATGATATCGATCTCCCCGACGATACCGAAATGCTCCGCGGTTCCCCGGCCATTGGGACCGAGTACACCGGTCGCGTGTGAATCATCAACGACGAGTACCGCCCTGTGCCGACGACAGAGCTCGACGAGGTCGGGCAAAGGTGCGATGGAGCCTTCCATTGAGAAGACTCCATCCGTGATCACCATGCGGACGCGACGGTCCCGCGCGGCGACCAGTCGGGCCTCGAGGTCGGCGAGGTCGGCGTGGCGGTACACCGCCGTCTGGCACTTCGTGATGGCCTTGGCGAGGCGAAGGCCATCAATGATCGAGGCGTGGTTCAGCTGGTCACTGATTATGATGTCCTCCTCGCCGAGCAGCGTACCCGGAACGGCCTCATTGGCATTCCAGGCGCTGACGAAGGTCAGTGCGGCTGCGGTTCCCACGAGGCGGGCGCAGGCGCGCTCGAGGTCACGATGTATGGAAAAAGTGCCGCAGATGAAACGGACGGACGCCGTTCCCGCACCGTACCGCCTCAAAGCGTCCTGGCCCGCCTGCACCACTTCAGGCTGGTTGCAGAGTCCCAGATAATTGTTGGAGGAGAGCACGATGACCTCGCCCCGGCCTTCCATGCGGACGCGAGGTCCCTGCGGACCCTCTATGTAGTTCAAGCGCTTGTAGACACCGTCTCGCTTGAATGCCGCGAGATCGGCGGTGAGTCTGGAATCGAGATCATTCATCATGCGCCAATCTCCAGAATGACTTTTCCGGCCTGACCGTCCTTGATAACCTGGATCGCCTCGGCGATCTGCTCGAGGTGGAACCGGTGCGTGATGACCGGACGCGGATCGAGCTGGCCGGCGCGGAGGAGGCGAAACATCTGCTGCCACGTCTGGTACATCCGCCGTCCGGTAACGCCGTAGAGTGTCAGGCCTTTGAAAATGACGTCGCGGGCGAAATCCACTTCGGTCGTGCGGTTCGGGGTTCCAAGCAGATTGATGCGTCCTCCCGCCCGGGTAGCGGCCAGTGCCTGCTGGTGCCCAGTCGGGTGTCCGCTCATCTCGCAGACCACATCGACTCCGACCCCTCCGGTCAGTTCGCGGACGCGGCTGACCACGTCGTCGGAGCCGGGGTTGAGTGTGACGTGAGCGCCCATCGCGCGGGCGAGCTCGAGGCGCTTCGGATTGAAGTCGCTGGCGATCACGAGCGAGGCACCAGCCGCGCGCGCAACGCCCACCGCGAAGCAGCCAATTGGGCCACAACCCAGGATCAAAACGGTGCTCGCTGGTATTTCCGCCGCGAGCACTGTGTGAACGGCGTTGCCCATGGGATCCATGATGGCGCCGATTTCGGTGGGGATTCCATCGAGACGCATCACGTTCGAAACCGGCATCGCGACGTAATCGGCAAAGGCGCCATCGCGGTCCACGCCGATGATGCGAGTGCGACTACAAACGTGGAAATCCCCGGTCCGGCACTGGATGCAGTCTCCGCAAACGATGTGACCTTCGGCGGTGACGAGATCGCCGACCGAGAGATGGCCGGCCGCCTGCGCTTCTGCGCCGAGCCGCTCTATGGCCCCAGAGAATTCATGCCCAATGATCACCGGTGGACGGAGCCGGCCACTCGCCCAGGCATCCCACTCCCAGATGTGCAGGTCGGTTCCGCACACACCCGCGTGGTGGACTCTGATGAGCACGTCGCTCGGGCCACACTCCGGCACAGGTACCTCGCGAAGTTCCAGGCCGGGCCCAGGAGCAGCTTTAACGAGCGCGCGCATCATGCCTCGAGGATGGAGGGCGGTTCGGTCTCACTTCCGGGTGACTAAGCTAATGCTGCTGGCGACGAGGCTGAATCCCTCGGAGATGCACGCTCAGAGAATCGAACGATGCAGTCCGCCGTCAATGCTGAGTGCCGTACCAGTGACATAGCTGGCGCGCGTCGAGGCGAGAAATACCGCGGCAGCCGCAAATTCCTCCGGCGTGCCTACTCGGCGTGCGGGGACAGCCGAGGCGTTTTGCGCGAGCATGTCGTCCTGGGTTCGACCTTCTTTTTTCGCTCGCACGGCGGCAAGCTCACGCAGGCGGTCGGTGGCGATGTATCCCGGGCAAAGCACGTTGACCGTGATGCCGTCCGGTGCCACCTCGTCGGAGAGTGCCTTGGCAAAACCGAGGACTCCCGCACGCGCGGTGGTCGAGAGAATCAGCCCGGACGACGGCTGCTTGGCGGCCACAGAGGTGACGCAGAGAATCCGTCCCCAATGACGGGCGCGCATGGAGGGTAGCGCCGCACGGCAAAGGTTGATGGTTGAGAGAAGATTGAGATTGATCGCCGCCTGCCATTGGTCCGCCGAAAAGTCCTCGAATGAACCGGGCGGTGGTCCTCCCGCGTTGCAGAGCAGAATGTCGAGGCTGCCCCACTGCCGGATGACCCTCGCGACAATTGCCTCCGCGTCCGCGGGCGCGCTGACGTCACCGTGGATGCCGATCACTTCCGGGCTTCCGTCGCGGCGCAGTTCGTCGACAGTCGCGCCGAGTTTCGCGGGGTCGCGGCCGTTCACGGCGACGCGCGCACCTTCATCGAGCAGCTCTCGGGCGATGGCCTTGCCGAGGCCACTCGAGCCGCCGCAGACCAGCGCCGTTCGTTGTTCGAGACCGAATTGCATGGGGTGAGGTTGGGAGGAAGTAGAGTGAACGGCGGGCAGGAGACGCCGGAACTGATTTCCGGCGCCTGCATCAGGCCAGATGAATTACACCAGCGCGCCTTCGCGTATCGGCTCCAGGCGGACCGCGCTGATCTTGAACGACGCGATCTTGGCGTAGGGGTCAAGCTGCGGATTGGTCAGAAGGTTCGCGGCCGCTTCCCGGAAGTGCATCGGAATGAAAATCTGTCCTCGCGCCTGCCGTTCGGAGATTCGTACACCGATGAGAATCGAGCCACGCCGGGATGTGACCCGGATGGTTTCTCCCTCGACGACGCCGAGTTCGAGCGCGTCCGGCGCGCTGATCTCCACGACGGGAACGGGCTCCCGCGAATCCAGCCCGGTTGAGCGACGTGACATCGTCCCGGTATGCCAATGGTACATCTGGCGGCCGGTGTTGAGAATGAAGGGATACTCTTCGTCGGGCAGTTCGCCGGGCGGGAGGAATTCGACGGGGACAAAGAGCGCCCGGCCATCGGGCGTAGGGAATGAGTCTGCGAAGAGAAAAGCCGTGCCGGGCGAGTTGGCATCCAGCACCGGATACTGCAGAGCGCCTTCCCGCTTGAGCTTGGCATAGCTGACGCCCCGCCAGTTCGGGGTGACGCTCGCAATCTCGGTCATCACCGCCTCCGGACCGGTCCAGTCCGTGCCCAGTCCGAGTCGGTTGCTCAGTTCGATGAGAATGTCGAGATCGCGGCGGGCTTCTCCCGGAGGAGGCAGTGCGGGTTCGGTAAGCTGGATATGCCGATCCGTATTCGCGAACGTGCCCTGCTTTTCGGCGAAGGAAGATCCGGGGAGGACAACGTCGGCCCAGCGCGCGGTCTCGGTCAGGAAGAGGTCCTGAACCCCGAGAAACTCCAGCCCGCGCACCCACTCTTCGGCGTGGGAGATATTCGGATCCGAGAGCACGGGATTCTCTCCCATGATGTACAGGCCGCGTATCGGACTTCCTTCCTTCACGATCTCGGTCACCATCATGCCGTTGTTGAGCGAGAGCCTGGACTCCGGCACGCGCCAGGCGCGGGCGAATTCGGCGCGTACTGCGGGGTCGGTCACCGATCGGTAGTCCGTATACGCGAACGGGATGGCTCCCATATCGCTCGCGCCCTGAACATTATTTTGGCCGCGAATTGGGAGCATGGCCGCGCCCCAGCGCCCGATCATGCCGCAAGCCAGCATCATGTTGAGCAGACTCGCGACGATGTCGGTTCCGGTCGAGTGCTGGGTCAGACCCATCGCCCAGAGCGTGGATGTGTTGGGGCCCCTGGCGTACATCTCCGCCGCGCGACGGATCGTGGCGGCTGGAATCCCGGTGATCTTCTGTCCGAGCTCCGGCGAGTACGGTTTCACCGCGGCGCGGAGCTTTTCGAATTCCCGGGTACGCCCGGCAATGAATTGCTCGTTGACGAGCCCGGTTTCAATCATATGGTGGAGCATGCTGTTGTACAGCGCTACATCAGTGCCGGGAAGCATCTGCAGGTGAATGTCCGCCATGCCGGCGAGCTCGGTCCGCCGGACATCCGCGACGATCAGACGCGCTCCCTTTTTTACCGCACGCTTGATGAGCGCACCGAACACCGGATGAGTTTCGGTCGTGTTCGCGCCCGAGATGAAAATGACGTCGCAGGCTTCCTCGATCTCGCGCATGGATCCGGACGCAGCCGAGGTGTGCAGGGCGCGGCTCATCGCCGCGACGGAGGTCGAGTGACAGAGCCGGGTGCAGTGGTCGACGTTGTTGGTACCGAACCCTCCCCGGACCATCCGCATGAAGGCGTAGTTGTCTTCATTGCTGCACTTGGCGGATGAGAGGGCGGCGAGCGCGCCGGGACCATGCGCACGCTTCAGGCGGAGGAGCTCATGCGCGGTCAGGCTGAGCGCCTCCTCCCAGGTTGCCTCGCGAAAGGCGCTGTACCAGGACGCGGGCGTGGCGACCCGATCGCGGACGTCATCGTCGTCGAGCACCGGAAGGCCCGTCATGGGCGGCTTGCCGATTTGGCGCTCGGGCGGGCGCATTTTTCCCTTGCGGCCCATTTCTTCGATCGTATGCCAGGGTCCTTCCCGGTGACGCGGCGACTCTCCGGTCCAGGTCCAGGCGTCTCCGTCCTGCGTCCACCCCTTCCGGATCAGGGGGACCTTGAGCCGGTCGCGATGCTGAGGGAAATCGTAACCGAACCGGCCCTTCACGCAGGTGGACCCCTGATTGGGCGTCTTCTCCTCGATGTACGGAGAAGTCACCCGCATGATCTGTTCGTCCTTGACATGGAGATTGATCTGGCAGCCAACGCCACAATAGGGACAAACGGAACGGGCGATCCTGTCAGGGTGACGCAGCGCTTCGGAGCCGAACCGCTGTTTGGGAATGAATTCGAAGATGGCGCCGGTGGGACAGACGCGGACGCACTCTCCACACCAGGTGCAACCCGCATGGTCCGGGTTGCCATCTCCACCGACGATGATGTGGCTCCCGGCACCGCGCTCACCGACGTCGAGTACGCCTACTTCCTGTATGTCTTCGCAGGCACGCACGCAACGGGTGCAGAGGATGCAGAGACTCATGTCATGCTGAATCATGACATCGCCGGGACGCTCGTCCCCGTCCCTGAGTGGCAGCTCGTGGTTTGGCCGGATCGGAACCTGATAGCGGGTGACGTACTGCTCGAATTCGTTGCGGGGTTCGGTGGCGCGTGCGCTCTGGTGCCCATTGCTGCTCGTGACGCCCGGGGCCGCATCTCCGTTCGACGGCGCGCCATGCCCCAGATGCTCGGCAGGGTAGCGCTCGAGCAGAAAGCCGAGCACGGAGCGGCGATTATCTACGGCGGCGGGGGACTCGGTCTCGACTACCATGCCATCGGTGGCTTCGGTGTAGCAGGCCGGAGTCAGCTTGTTCTGGCCCTGCACGGACACGAGGCAGATGCGACAGTTGGCCACGGTGGGAAGCTTGGGATACCAGCAAAGCGTGGGGATATCGATTCCAGCCGCTCGACCCGCGTCGAGGATCGTACTGCCGGGAGAAAACGAGATTGATTGTCCGTTGATCGTGAGCGTTGGCATCGGAGATCTTCGTTGCGGCTCGGATAGGGGATGGATATTGTCGAATTATATGACGGATTGTCGGGAGTGGAAAGGCGCGACGGTCTGGCGCGTCAATGTTATTCGGCGGGTAACGTACGATGAGGCTTCGGGCTCACCTGAACTTTCGGGGGGACAAAAGAATGCGCCCCCGATAACGTGCCCGGGGGCGCTACTGGATGAGCCTGCCGGAAGAACTCAGGCTGCTCGTTCTCTCGGTACCACCTGGTGCCATTCGTCGTCGCCGTCGTGATCATCGGCCCACATGTAGGCCCAGATAACGGTGGACTTGCCGGCAGGGATGCCGTTGTTGATGACGATGCCGAGGGGTTCGCCCGGGAGAGGCATGGGTAGACTGGTCACATTGACCTTCCATTTCATCAGGTTCAAGAACAGCCGAACGCTGACAAAGGGGAAGGCACCGACCGTGCCAGAAATTAGTCTGCTTGAATGACCTGCACCGCAATGACTTAGCGAGGCTAGGCTCGACGGTCGTGTGTCTTTGACTCGCTTTTCTGGGTGTCGTTCTGACGCGCAACTCGACTGAGTCGAATTCCGTGTGACTTGCTCGATGAACTGCGCCGTCCGCCGCCGGGCTCATCTTCCCGGGACCAGTCCTCATAAAGATTGAGAAACGCCTCCGGCGCGAGTGAATGATTGCCGGGAAGAATCACGTGGACGCCGGCCGCTTCGGTGGAACTCTGCAGTTCACTAATCAGGTCCCGCCGGGAAGGCGGACTGAGCTCCTCGAGCACCGAGCTATCGAGCACGACCAGGTGAACGAGGGACGGTAGTGGTGGAAGCCACTGTCCGAGCATCGCGACGTAGGCCGTGAAGTTGTTGGCGAGTGATTCCGTCGCGATGAGGGCTTCGACCTGATCCACCGAAACCAGATCCCCTCCGAGGAAGATGACCTCCATGTCATGGGCGGCGAGCAGGCAGGCGTGGGCCTGCGCACCCGCCCCGATGACGATGGCGGTGTCGCCTGCCTCGATCCGAGGCAGTACGCCGGCGACCGGGCACCGCGCATCGACCCCCCAATGCATGGGCTCTCGCTGAGCCGACCGAAGCGCGCGGAATTGCTCGCACCAGCGACGGTACGAGCGCAGGGCGAGGCGTTTCCGGATCAGTCGGTCCACGGAGTCCTGCATGAGCACTTCGGTCAGGACGAACTGGCCTTCGGCCGTCGCGTCCATTTCGGCGACGGCTTCGTCACCGATGCGAAGCAGCTCATCCCGCGGAATCGAATTCTTGAACCCTTCGATGCGCTGGAGAATGTACTGCTGATATTGCTGCTTGAGTGACGGCGGCGCTCGCCGTCTGCGTTGCTGCTGGAGCTGGATCGGGGTCAGCATGAGGATCTGGGCAGCTCAGTCATACGCGGACCCAGGGGGCGGGCGGCGCTGCGTGCGTAAAACGTTCAACACGGGAACTGTGCATGCCATGCACCAAAGTCATCTAAGAGCCGGATCGTGTCAACGCCGCGATTCGGTGTGGGTCAGGGGGGCTTCAGGAAGTGGCGCGAAGAAAAAAGGCTCAGGGCGAGTTCAGCCACTTGTAATTAGATGATTGCCTAAATATCTTATCGTCATGGACAGCACTTTCAAGGCCCTCGCCGATCCCACCCGGCGCCGTATCCTGGCCCTCCTCAGGGATCGCGACCGCACCGCCGGCGAGATCGCCTCGGAATTTCCGATCGCCTGGGCCTCGGTCTCCCATCACCTGACCGTTCTCAAGTCCGCACATCTTGTGCTCGCGGAGCGGGACGGACAGTTCATCAGGTATTCGCTCAATACGACGGTCTTTCAGGAGCTGATGCAGCAGATTCTCGATCTCGGGCCGACCAGGAAACGGAAGTAAGGAAACCAGCCATGCGAAGACTCGCTCCCGCTCTCCTCGCGCTCGCCGCGTCCGCCGGCTTCTCATGGTGGGCCTTTCCACAGCTTCCCAGCCAGGTGGCCACACACTTCGATCTCAATGGAGATCCGAACGGATGGTCGTCGCCGATCGTGGCGTCGGTTTTCATTCCGCTACTTGGCAGCGCGCTGGCCGCCGTGTTCTATGTGCTCCCGCGAATCGATCCTCGTGCGACGAGCTACGCACTGCACAAGCCGAGCTACTGGACCATCGTGAATGCCGTGCTCGTCCTGCTCGCGGTCACCCACGTGGTGATGCTCGGCAAGGCGCTCGGGTGGCCCGTGGCGTTCGATCGAGTCGCGGTCGTGGGTGTGGGCCTGCTCCTCATCGTGATCGGCAACCTCATGACCCGCCTGAGGCCGAACTGGTTCCTCGGTATCCGGACGCCCTGGACGCTGAGCAGCGATACGGTGTGGCGGAAGACGCATCGACTTGGCGGCATCCTGCTCGTGCTGGCTGGGTGCTTCCTGCTGGCGATCGGTATCGCGAACGTTCGATGGCGCGTTGCGGGGATGATACTGGTCGTGACCCTCGCTACGCTGATCCCTGTCATCTATTCATGGATGCTGTGGCGGGATGAGCAGGCTGAAATGAACAAGGTGGGGGGAAAGCCCGGATGATTTCCCCCCGTCGCGCAGCGCTCGCCCTAACCATGACTGCGGTGCTGAACGTTTCCATTGGAGAGAAGATCATGGCGCAGGAGCCCGCAGAGTCGCTGTCGAGCATCGCGGCCGGAGAGGTCATCAAGCTTCTCGTGGCCGAAAAATTCGCGGCGGTCGCCGCGCGATTCGACGCCACCATGGCGCAGGCGTTGTCAGTCGCAAAGCTCGCCGAAACGTGGCACGGCGTCGTCGCACAGGCTGGAGCGTTCAAGCGACAGACGGGAGCGACGGCCCGAGCGGTCCAGGGGCGGGAAACCGTCGTGGTCGCCACCGAATTCGAGGGTGCCGCACTCGATTTTACCATCACTTTCGACGCCGCGCAGCACATCGCCGGGCTATTCATTTCTCCGCACAAGAACGCCCCGACCGCGCCTCCGCCTTACGCCAACGCAACGCAGTACCACGAACGAGAGGTCGTAGTCGGCAGCGGGAAGTGGGCGCTTCCGGGAACACTTACACTCCCGGCGGCGAGCCAACTGGTGCCGGGGATCGTGCTGGTTCACGGCTCGGGCCCGAATGACAGAGATGAAACCGTGGGGGCGAATGCTCCCTTTCGGGATCTCGCGCTCGGACTCGCTTCGCGGGGAATCGCGGTCCTCCGATACGAGAAGCGCTCACGAACCCATGGTGCGGAGCTGGTCGCGCTTGGGGCGGCACTCACGGTCCGTGAGGAAACCATAGACGACGCCGTGCTCGCCGCCGAGTTGCTTCGTCACACTCCTGGCGTTGATCCGCGGCGCGTGTTCGTCCTCGGTCATAGTCTCGGTGGGATGCTCGCTCCAAGAATTGCGCGGGCGGATAGCGCGATCGCAGGGCTGATCATCCTTGCCGGGACGACCAGGCCATTGGAAGACGTGATCGTGGAGCAACTGGATTACCTCAAGTCGCTGTCGCCGGAAATTCCGGAATCGCCTGCGATAGCGCAGATGCGCGAGGCCGCGGCCAGAGTCAAGGCGCTCACGCCGGCTGATTCGGCGTCGACAACCGCAATTCTCGGAGCCCCGGTTCGTTACTGGCTTGATCTGAGGGGATACGCGCCGGCCGAGAGCGCGCGGGCAATCCGGCGCCCGATCCTGGTGCTTCAGGGGGAGCGGGACTATCAGGTGACCATGGTGGATTTCGCGAACTGGAAGGCAGCACTGGGCTCGAGATCCGACGTGACGTTCAGGAGCTATGCGGATCTCAATCATTTATTCGTTACGGGACAGGGCAGAAGCACGCCGGCCGAATACCAGCAAGCAGGACACGTGTCGCAGGAGGTCGTGACCGACATCGCGGCGTGGACCCTTCGGCAGGCGGGCCTCAGGATGCCATAAAGACGGCGCCTTTGAGATAGCCGGTCTCGGGAATGGTGATGATTTCCGGATGGTCGGTCCCCTGGCCGAGTAGATGCGTGAGTGTCAGACGGCGTCCGCTGTCGGCGGCCGCCGCCGCGAGCATCTGAAGAAACTCGGGGCGATGCAGATGGAAAGAACAGGACGCGGTCAGCAGCGTTCCGCCAGGCGCGAGAATCCGCATCGCACGGAGATTGATCTCCTGGTAGCCTCGGACGGCCGCGCCGAGGGCATCTCGATTCTTCGCAAAGGCGGGGGGATCGAGTACGATGGTGTCGAACCGCTGATGCTCACGGTCGAACTTCCGCAGCAACTCAAAGCCGTCGGCTTCCACCCAATCAATATTTGACAGGCCGTTGAGCGCGGCGTTCTCGGCACCCCTCGCCAACGCGGCGGTGCTGGTATCGACGGCGGTGACGCTGCTTGCCTGTCCCGCCATATGCAGCGCGAAACTCCCGTGATAGGTGAAACAGTCAAGGGCCCGGCCACCCGGCTTCGTGAGCTGTCCGATGAGCTGGCGGTTGGGGCGCTGATCGAGAAAGGCGCCGGTCTTCTGCCCGGTGCCGAGTGCCGCGAGATAGCGGACCGATCCCTCGCGCACGACGATGTTCTCGGGAACGCTGCCGGCGGCAACCGACACTTCCTGGGGAAGTCCCTCGTGACGACGAACCGAGGCATCATTCCTGAGCATGATCCCGGATGGAGCGAGGAGCTCCTCGAGGGCCTCCAGCACGGCTGCCCGCATCGTTTCGAGGCCGGCGGAGAGCAGCTGTACCGAAAGCCAGCGATCGTAGCGATCCACGACGAGCGAGGGCAGGCCATCGCCCTCGCCGTGCACCAGGCGAATAGCCGTCGCATCGATGCCTTCCCTGCGCGCGATACTCGCCGAGAGATGCTCCCGCCACCACGCGGCGTCTACCAGCCGCTCGCTACGCTCGAGAAGGCGGAGCCGGATCTCGCTCTTCGGCGAGAAGAGAGCCTGCCCGAGGAAACGTCCCCGACTGTCCTGGACGGCGACCAGTCCGGCCTCGGCAGGTCCGGGCTCGACGTCGCTCCGGAAGATCCAGGGATGACCGCGGGTCCAGCGCGCGGCGCCGCGATCGCTGACCCGGACGGCTGAGGTCATGACGTTCATCGATCGGGCCGCAGCGCCTTGGCGTCGCGCAAATAGCAGTGCTTGATTTCCGCGGGCGAGCGGCTGCTGTAGGCATGCACGAGCACACGGATGCAGCGCGGCAAAGATCCCGCGACCGGAATCTCCGTGGCGTGAATGATGGCGACATGTTCCCAGCCGTGTCCCCGGGAGGCGCGCGCAGGGAATGTGGAGACGAGATCCGGCGTCACGGTGAAGATCGCACTCACGATGTCCGCCGGATCGAGTGCATTGGCCGCGACGAGCTCATGCAGCAGCTCGTCGGTTGCTCCGAGAATGTCGTCGGGATGGTCGCGAGTCACGGTCGTGGCGCCGCGCAATCCGCGGAGGAGTGGGTCTGGCATGGCAGAGAATCTAGCGGGTCAGTTGCATCTCATGCTTGTCACCGACGATCTCCTGCTCGATGGCCGGGATCCGGTGGAAGTCTGCCTCGCGGCCCAGCGCGGCGGAGCCACATGCGTGCAGCTGAGACTCAAGTTCGTAAGGCCGCGTGATCTGCTCCGGCAGGCGCACCGCCTGCGTGCCGCGCTTTCGATTCCGATCATCGTCAACGACCGGGCGGACGTCGCGATCGCGGCCGCCTCCGGCGTCCATCTGGGTCCCGGGGACATTCCTGCGGATCTGGTCCGGCTGATAGCCCCGAAAGAAATGATAGTAGGATGTTCGGTTGGTTCGACGTCCGAGGTCGAGGGAGGTCGCCGAGCGGATTACTGGGGCATCGGGCCGTGGCGCTTGACGCGCACAAAACCGGATGCTGGTGCGGCACTCGGAGCAGAGGGATTTCGGGCTCTCGCCCAGGCGAGCGGTGGGCGACCCTGCGTGGCGATCGGTGGCGTCACTCCTGAGGATGTCGGGCCGGCGCGAAGGGCGGGCGCTGCGGGCGTTGCGGTCATTTCGGGCATTCTCGGACGGACCGACATCGAAGAGGCGACGCGCGAATATGCGAAGGCGTGGGAGGAAGCCTCGAGATGACGGCTTTCAATGCATGCGCGGAGCTCAGGGCTTTCCGTTTTTCGCGGCCGCTTTTCGTTCGGCGCGGCGCAGGAGGCCAGTCGCGGCATCGTGTTCGGCGAGAGTGCGGCTGAAGAGATGGTGGCCGTCGGGCTCCGCAACGAAGTAGAGAAAAGGGACTGTCGCCGGAAAAATTGCTGCGCGAATGCTCTTGATTCCGGGCGAGTTCACCGGCCCTGGTGGCAGGCCCGGATTCAGGTAGGTGTTGTATGGCGACGGAATCGCGTAGTCCTTGTAATAGAGCCGAGGTTTCCGTTCTCCGGTTTTCAGCTGGATGGCGTACTGCACGGTCGGGTCGGCCTGCAAAGGCATGCCGATTCTCAGGCGGTTGACGTAGACGCCGGCGATGATCGGCCGCTCCTCGTCGTGTCGCGCCTCTCCCTCGACAATCGATGCCAGCGCCAGCAGCTGCACGCGAGTCAGCTGCATGGAATCGAGCCGCGCATCCCATGCGGGGTTCCACGCATGCTTGAACTCCAGCGTCATGGCATGAACGACTTCCCTCGCGGTAGCGCCGAGGGGAAGCTGATAGGTCTCCGGGAGAAGAAATCCCTCGAGGGTCGGCCGCTGAACGCCGAGAGCCGCCGCCTCGGCTGAGTCTCTGGCCGCGCTGATGAGCGACTCGCGGGGAAATCCGAGGCGGGCTGCGGCGAGATCGGCGACCTCCAGGATGGTGAGACCTTCCGGCACGGTGAGCCTGACGACTGCGACGCGTCCGGACTGGAGCGTCGAGAGTACGCCCCAGGTACCGGAACCCGGCGAAAATTCATATACGCCGGCCTTGACGTTCCGATCGAGCCGGCGGAGGCGCGCGACCAGCTTGAACCACGGACGCCAGCCGACGAGCCCATGACCGGCGAGAGTATCGATGACCTGACTGAACGTCGCGCCGGGAGGAACCGTTACTCGCTCGGTCCGTGGGGTCGAGGAGCATGCGACAAGAAGCAGCAGCAGTCCGATCATCGACCGGGCGGGCACGCGCGGGGAGGCCGGTAGATGAGGCATCAGGGATGGTACCCGAGATGACCGCCACCGCCGCGGCGAGCATCGAGGTAGTGTTGCAGCAGGACCGAAGCAGCCAGGGCATCGACGTCTTCGCGACGCCCTCGGCTGCTGCCGCCCTGCTCACGGATTGCAGCAAGGGCCCGCACGGTAGTGAGGCGTTCATCCCAGAGATCGACCGGAAGCCCGGTGCGTTCACCGACGGCCCGGGCCAGCTCGCGGGAAGCGATGCTGGACGGGGACTCGCCGCCTTCGAGCGAAAGCGGGAGTCCGACGACGAGGCCGACCGGCTCGGCGGCGGCCACCAACTCGAGAAATCGGGGCATGGGGAATCGTTTCCCGGTCCGCCGGACGAGCGTTTCCAGCGGCGAGGAGAGGGTCTGCGACTCGTCGCTCTGGGCGATGCCGAGCCGGATCTCCCCCCAGTCGATGGCAAGGAGGCGACCAATTGATGGCAGCTCAATCATGTCGAGTCGCGATCGGGCGGGAAAAAGAACGGGGAACAAGCCGCCTGCGGCCAGTTCCCCGTGTTGTTCCGTGTCCAGCCAGCGATCATTGCGCCATCGTCGCGAAGAACTCCTTGTTGTTCTTCGTGCGCTTCATGCGTTCGAGGAGGAACTCGAGCGCTTCAACCGGCGGCATGTCCGCGAGGAAATTGCGGAGCAGGTAGACGCGATTGAGCTCGTCCTTGTCCATGAGGAGCTCTTCCTTGCGCGTCGACGTGCGCTGGATGTCGATGGCGGGATAGATGCGGCGGTCGGCGAGGCGGCGGTCGAGGACGAGCTCCATGTTGCCCGTGCCTTTGAATTCCTCGAAAATCACCTCATCCATGCGGCTGCCAGTGTCGATGAGGGCAGTCGCGATGATCGTGAGGCTGCCGCCGCCGTCGATGTTGCGGGCCGCACCGAAGAATCGCTTCGGTTTCTGGAGTGCGTTCGCGTCGACGCCGCCGGAGAGAATCTTTCCGGAGTGCGGCACGACGACGTTGTGGGCGCGGGCGAGGCGAGTGATCGAGTCCAGCAGGATGACGACGTCGCGGCCGTGTTCGACCAGGCGTTTGGATTTTTCGATGACCATGTCCGCGACCTGCACGTGCCGATCGGCGGGTTCATCGAAGGTGGAGGAGATGACCTCCGCCTTCACGTTCTCCTGCATGTCGGTGACTTCTTCAGGCCGCTCGTCGATCAGCAGCACGATCAGTACGACTTCGGGATGATTCTCGCTGATGGCGTTGGCGAGCTTCTGGAGGAGGATCGTCTTGCCGGCCTTCGGCGGGGCGACGATGAGGCCGCGCTGCCCTTTGCCGATGGGGGAGAGCAGATCAACTACTCGCATCGAGAGGTCAGCGGTTTTCCGTTCGAGGCGGATCCGGGCGTCGGGATAGCGCGGCTTCAGATTGTCGAACGCGATCCGATGCTTGGTTTTCTCGGGCTCTTCGAAATTGACGCTCTCGACCTTGAGCAGGGCGAGGTAACGTTCCCCTTCCTTGGGCGGCCGAACCTGGCCAAGCACCGTGTCTCCCGTGCGCAGATCGAAGCGCTTGATCTGGCTGGGCGAGACGTAGATGTCGTCGGGGCCGTACAGATAGTTCCAGTCCTGGCTGCGAAGGAAGCCGTATCCTTCGGGCAGGATCTCAAGGACACCCTCGCCACGAATGACGGTGTCAGTGTCCAGCAGAGATTGCTCGATGCGGAAGATCAGGTCCTGCTTGCGAAGGCCCGAATAGTTGGTGATGTTCAGTTGTTCGGCCATCGAATGCAGTTCCGCGACGGACTTCTGCTTCAACTCAGCGATATCCACAGCGGTGCGACTCCATGCGGGAGAAGCCTTCCGGGTAGCCGGGAGGCGTGCGAGGGGATGTTTGTGGGTGACGGAAATAGCCTGGACTGTGTATCGGACGGGCCCCGGGATGTCGAATTAGTTGGGCCAAACGGAGCGGAACGGGGAGTGTCCTGGATTGCCTGAAGCGCCTGATAATATGGAGCATCACCAGCGCCGTCAAGGCCCGTGGAGGAGCTGACCGCGCATTTCGCGGCGTGGCGAATCCTCCACGCCGGAAATCGGGAGATCACCGACGCGGTGGTTGCACCCGAGCATCGTGGTCCTTCCGCCGGCCTCGAGGCGGCCCTCGGGGAGTGGCCCGGCGCCTTCTACTGGGCCAGCCAGGACCGATCCAGTCTGATTCTCATTCGTCCCGTCGGCCCCGCTCGGCGCGAACGATGGGTATTCCATCTCTGCCTCTTCGTCATCACCGCACTCTGCTCACTTGGCGCGGGCGCGGCGCTCGCCGGCCAGTTCCGACCCGCCGAAGAACCCGGTCTCCAGGGCGCACTCCTCGCGGCACTCCGCTTTATGATGGACCCCGTGCATGGCTCGTGGGCTTCGGCGCTGAGCGGCTGGACGTTCACCGCGCCGCTGCTCGCCATCCTGCTGATACACGAGCTGGGTCATTATTTCGCCGCGCGCCGATATCTCATCGATGCCTCGCCACCGTACTTCATGCCGATCCCGCCATCGCTCTCGCCGATCGGGAGCCTCGGCGCGTTCATTCGACTTCGGTCCCCGGTGCTCGACCGGCTGCAACTGCTCGACGTCGGGGCCGCAGGGCCGCTGGCAGGATTCGTGGTCGCGCTCGGCGTGCTGGTGTGGGGATACGCTTCGAGTTCGGCGGTTCCTGCGGGCTGGCAGCCGCATGCGAGCTTTGTCGAGTTTGCGGGAAACCCGATTTTTCTCGGCGAGTCCTTTCTCACGCAGGCGCTGCGCGATCACTTTCTGCCTGGTGCGGAGGCCGTGCGGCTGAGTCTTCCCGCTTTTGCCGGATGGGTCGGCATGTTCATTACCGGACTCAACCTGCTGCCGCTGAGTCAGCTCGATGGTGGGCACGTGCTCTACGGTCTCATCGGCAAGAAGCAGATCGCGGTCAGCGCCCTCGCGGTGGTTGGGCTCATTTATCTGGCGCAGACATGGTGGGGATGGTACCTGTGGGCGGGGCTCACGCTGATCGTCGGGAAAGGGCGATGGAGTCACCCTTCGGTGCTCACACCCGGGCGATCGATACCTTCGGGGCACCGCGTCGTGGGATGGCTTTGCGTGCTGATCTTCGTGCTCACGTTCGTGCCGATACCGTTCCTGCAGCAGTGAACGGTGAGGAGTGTACAACGCGCAGGTGACAAAGCCGCGACGCAGCCATGGCGGTTCTATTGCCTAACCTTTGCAATGTCTTATATTTGCGCGAACCCACACTGCTGAGCACGGGCGCCACGTAACGCCGACTCCATTTGTGGAGGGCACCGGATGGCTGGCCAAGCACTGCGCAGTTCAGCGAGTCTCGCTCGCGATCCCGTCGTCCACGATCTCTCCCCCGTTCGATTCGAAGGAACCCTCGTCACCGTCCATCTCAGCATCCGCCGTGCTGAGGACGGGATGTGGCGTGGCCGACTGCGATTTACGGATTCGACCACGCAGCTGGTGCACGAATCTGCCGAAATCGTCTGCGGCGCCTCGGAGCAGGACCTCTGGCAGTCGGTGCGCGATCTCCGCGACCACCACTTCCGCGACCTCTACCGCTCATTGGCCTGAGAGATGCAAATGACGGACGAGCGTATCCACAAGCTGCGTCACGATCTTTCCAATCCGCTGTCCGCCCTCCTCGCGGAGACCCAGCTGCTGCTGCTGAACGAATCCCGGCTCGACGAAGAAACGATCTCCAGCCTGCGAGAAATTGAATCGCTGGCAATCCGGATGCGCTCCATTCTCCGCGAAAACTAGGATTGCGCGGCCGAAGCAACCGTCCGCTCCGCACGCTGCTCCGGTCTCGCCGGGGACGAGCCTCGACGCCAGGATGGATCTGGCCCGGCAGGCGCGCCATGCGCACCGAGCGCATCTGGTGGTTCCGGAGATCGAGCGCTCCGTCTCTCGTCTCGCGACTGCACTCACCCGACTGACTACTCGAAGCTTCCTCGGTACCGCGCGCCATTCGCCAGGTACAGCACGAGGAACACTGCGCTCGCGCCGCTGACGGCGAGCCGATAGGCCAGGGGCAGGGTGCTCGTCGAGACGAACCCTTCGATGGACCCGGCCACGAGCAGCAGGATCACTACGGCGCCAATCATACGGATCGCGAGCCGACCACTCAGGAGCAGCGCTTCACCGCGCGTGAGATCTCCCGGGGACACGATCGAGCGGCCGAGCATGAATCCCGCTGCGCCCGCGACCCAGATCGAGAAGAGCTCCAGGACTCCGTGTCCCACGATGAAGGTGAGCAGGTAGAGCAGGAGCCCCTTGTTCGCGAAGTGCGCGGCCGTGGCTCCCAGTGACAGTCCGTTGTAGGCGAGGGAAAAGAGTGAGCCCACGCCAAGGAAGATCCCACCCGCGAAACAGGCGAAGGCGACACCGATGTTGTTGGTGATGATGCCCGAGGCCACGATGGGCCGCACTCCGGATTCGATTTCTACATAGCCTTTACCGTTACGCACTCGCTCCGCCCCCGCTTCGGCCCGGCGGAGCATCACGTCCGGGAGCAGATCTCCGGCAAGTCCAGGCCTCTCGCGGAGCAGCAGATATCCCCCGGCCGCGGGTGCCGCAAAAGCAAGAAAGGCGATCAGTACGTAGAGACGAGCTCTCACCACCGCGGCGGGGCATTCGCTGGCGAGCACCTGCCAGATCCGTGGAAGCGTCTTACGATCATCCCGATAGAGTGCATTGTGCCCGGCCGCGACCAGACGTTCGAGGCGCGCCTGCACGGCTGGATCGGCGCGATAGGTCCGGGCGCGGGCGAGGTCGGCTGCAACCTCGCGATAGCGCGCGGCGAAATCGGGCAGCTCCCTCGCGGCGAAACTGTCGAGTCCCGAACTGGCCGCGCGGTTGGCGAGCTTATCGAAGGCCAGCCAGCGATCCTGTTTCCTTGCCACGAGACGGTCGATCGGAGTGCCGACTCGCCGGCTTCCGGGAACCCGGCCGGCTGCCGCACCGAACCGCCCCCGCCGGAGTGCCAGTTCCCGGCGATAGAGCTGGCCGATGAACGCGACACTGGATTTCGGCCGAAGCGGGAAACGATCGGCGAAGCGCGCAGTCAGTCGATCCGCGAGGCGTGCGCGGACCTCCTCGTCGAGCGACATGGATCGCTCGCTGAACTCACGGATTACCCGAAACTCTTCTTCGGCGAGCTCCGGCAGGCCGGTCTCATCGCTTTCCTCGGGCTCGCTCACCTGGACCGGCCCCGCCTCGATCGGACGGTCGCGGACGACGACGGTGCCCGCGACGATGTCGCCGAGACGTTTGCCTTGCGGATGAAGCGCGACGAAGAGTCCGCCGAGGAAATAGGAGGGTGGGGGCAGTGAATCGGCGAGCCGGATGAAATTGCGCGCGGCGGCGGCGCCGAATGTGACGGGATGACCGGTATCGCGCACGACCCGAATTCCGATGTGCCGCTTGCCGGGTGTCTGGCCGCCTCGAAGGCCTTCGAAAAAGGTGTAGTAGCCCCAGAACGAGGCGAAGACTGCGAGTCCCAGGATCGCCCGGGCCCACCGGGCAGCGCCCTCGCCGAGCCAGCCCTCGATCGGGCTCAAGGCGAGCGCGAGGAGCAGAATCCAGACGAACAGAATGCCGGTGTCGATGATCGCGGCCAGCGCCCGCGAACCGACACCGGCGATCTCATAGTCGAGGATGACGCTCTCGGGTGTCTCGACTTCGAGATGCTGGCGATAATCGACGAGGGGCTCCATGGCCGTAAGCTAACCGGGGCATCGGTGATTGGTGCCCCCTCGCGCTCCGGATATTCCCGCACCATCTTAGGCGATCCCTTCCACCTCGAGCAGGAGAATCACCATGCCATTGCCGGCCCTGCGTCCGCTCTCGATCGGTGAGATTCTCGACGTCGCATTCAATCTGTATCGCCGGCTTTTCGGACCGCTGGTGACCGTGGCCCTGGTCTGCACCGGAATTCCCCTGCTGCTCAACGTGTACCTGACGACAGCCGGCGGATCGATGGCCAACATCCCGGTGTTCGTGCTATACCTCATCGCGTCGGTGGTGCTCAGCTCCATCGCGACTGCCGCCACGGTGTTCATCGTCTCGGATTCCTATCTCGGGCGCACGCGGAGCGCCGCGGACGCCTTCCGTCTCGCCACGCCGTTCGTCGGCCGGCTGTTCGTACTCTCCCTGCTTACGGGACTCGTGATCGGGCTTGGTGTCATCCTGCTGATCGTTCCCGGAATCATTCTGGCCTGCGGCCTCCTGATCGGCACGGTCGCGCTGGTCATCGAAGGGCTACCGAGCGCAACCGATGCGATGGGCCGCGCGTGGGCACTGACCCGCGGGTTTCGTGGAAAGATGTTCGGTTTGCTGCTGACGATGGGACTGATCATCTACATCCCCGCCATCGCGCTGGGCACCCTCGCCGCGATTTTTCTGCCGAAGCAGGCCGCCGTCAATGCCGCCGCGAACATCAATACACTGGGCGTGGTGATCGTCGTGGTGACGGGTCTGGTGCAGATGCTCGTCTATCCGCTGTTCTACACGACGCTCACGGTCGCGTACTATGATCTGCGGGTACGGAAGGAAGGCTTCGATCTCGAGGTCCTTGCCGGAGCGCTGCAGGCGGCGTGACCGGTTCCGGATCATCTGCCCCCGCGCGCAGCCCGATGGGCGCGGGGGCGCTGCTCGACACCGCATTCAGACTCTACTTCCGCGGCCTCCGACAATTCTTCCCTGCAGCAGTGACGGCGTTCGCTCCCGCGACCCTGGTGAACCTGATCTACTCCGCCCGGCCACCGCGCCCCGAACCCGGATGGCTGACCTGGCCACTCTACGGGGCCGGGGCGATGCTGACCTGCGCCGCCACCAGCTGGATTGCGTCGGAGCGGTATCTCGGTCGCCGGGTGAGCGCCGTGCATGGATTGCAGCTGGCGGTACGGCGACTCCCGACTCTCATTCTGTTCAGTCTCGCGGCGGCGCTGGTCACCATCCTGGGCACCGCGCTGTTCGTGCTGCCGGGCATTCTCGTCCTCGGCGCGCTCTCCATCGGCATTCCGCTCATCATGCTCGAACGCGAGAGCAGCCTTCGCGTGGTGGTAGTCCGCAGTCTCGGAATGACCCGCGACCGGCGTGTTGCCCTCGCGGGATATCTCGGAATGGGGATCGGCATCGCTCTCATCGTTGTCCTCGGCGCCGCCATCACCGCGACATTCGCCGCCACGCTTGCAGGAATCGACCCCATCAACGGAGGGGGAAGGCCGGCGGCTGTCGTGGAGACGCTGCTCATGGACCTGCTCGTCCAGGCCGCGGTGCCGTTCACCGCCTGTCTGCTCACGGTCCTCTACTACGATCTGCGTGTCCGCCGCGAGGCCGTCGACCTCGAAGCGAGTGTCGGCGGGCAGGATGACGCGACCAACTGACTGGCTGCGGACTGGACTGGTACTCTCCGGCGCCGCCCCTACTATGATTCGCTGTGCCGCCGCAGCTCCCCGCTGACTCGCTCCGCTCCGTGCTCGATACCGTGTTCGCGGCCCCCGCCTATCAGTGGGTCGAACCGCCACGGCCGTTCGCGTTCCTCTCGCGCTGGTGGGACCTGCTCTCTGAATCACTGGCGCGTTTTCGCGAAGCCAGTCCGCTTCTTTTCCAGTGGTTCTTCTGGGCCCTGATCCTCGCGCTCGTCCTGATCTTCGTCCACGCCGCCTACATCCTGGTCCAGACCATGCACGCCGCGGCTGCGCCGCGGGATGTCCACGCGGGCAGTCCCGGCGTCGAACGGCGCGATGCGCGATGGTATCGCCGGCAGGCGGACCGACTCGCCATGGAGGGGCGGTTCGCCGAGGCGATCCAGTCGGCATTTCTCGCGCTGGTGCTGGAGCTCGATGCCCGGCGGGTCGTGCGTTTCCAACCGAGCAAGACACCCAACGAGTACACCTACGAAGCGCAGCTGCCCGAGGCGGAGCGGGAACGCCTCCGGGCGCTCGTGCGCTCGCTCTACAGCTTCGCCTTTGCTCGGGTACCCTGCAACGTCGATGACTACCGAGCGTGGATGATGCAGGCGGCGGAGGAGTGGCATGCGCCCGCGCACTGAGATTGCGATCGCGGTCAGCCTGCTCATCGTGCTTGGTGTCGGCGCGGGGTTGCTGGGACGCCGGCAGAACCATGTGCCGCCCGCGGATCCCCGTCGTTCCAGCTACCTCACGGGACCGGACGGCGCCCGGGGACTGAGCGATGCACTCGAGCGGCTCGGCGTCGAGGTCGAACGGTTTCGTCGGCGAACGGCGTCGCTCGCCGATTCCGACCTGACAGCGGGGCAGGACCCGGCCGTGTTTCTCGTGCTGGATCCTTCCTACGAATATGACGGCGCGGAAGGAACCGAAGTCGCCGCCTTTGCGGAGCGGGAGGACCTCGTGCTGGCCGGAATCAGGGCCGCCTCGGCGATGCGCTGTTTCGGTTTCAACGTCGAAGGGCGCGGTTCCGATTCGATGCTGGCCATCGCGCCGGATCGCGTGGCAAGTCCCCGCACACCCTGGGTCCACGCAGTCCTGGCTTCGACCTCGGATTCGGTCGTGACGGACTCCGCAGGGAAAGAGGACGCCACGCAGGCACGATGCATGGTGCCCGCGATTACGACGGCGGACACGCTGCTGGTCTCAAGCGGCGGAAGGGTTATTGCCGTGCGGCTCACGCTCGGCGGCTCGGCGCATCACGTCGTGCTCGTCTCTGATGGACGACTCTTCTCCAATGAAGCGATGCGCGAGACCGACGCAGGGCCCTTCGCGCTCGGACTCGTGGCGTCCGGATATCATCGCGCCATCTTCGAGGAGTATCATCACGGCTTCAGCAGCTCGGGCAGTCTGCTCGGCGCCGTGTTTTCCTGGAGCCTGCGATCCCCGTGGGGCTGGGCCGTGTGGCAGATGGTCGTAGTCGGGCTGCTGGCGCTCATCGCCGGAGCAATCCGGTTTGGTCCGCCCCGGATGGTGATCAATCGGAAGCGACGCTCGCCACTCGAGCACGTGCGCGCACTGGCCACCGCACTTGCAGCCGCGCACGGGCACGACGTGGCAGTCGGATCTATCATCCAGGGGTTGCGCCGCCGGCTCTCGCCCGCGGGCCAGCGGACGCGCGGCGACTGGAAACAGTGGCTCGGCCATCTCGAGGAAAATGTGCGGACCGCGCGCGCTCGCGATGCGGTGCGAACGCTCGATTCACTCACCACGCCGTCGCAGCCCGCCGTAAGCGTGCTCCGCGCGGCCAACGCTGTGGAGGATCTGTGGGAGGAGCTGCGCCCGTAATGCCGGACGATGTGCGGGGACAGGCCGAGCAGGCGAGAAAGATTCTTCAAGCGCTGGGAAGCGTCGTCCTCGGACAGGAGGCGGCGCTGCGGGAGGTGCTCCTCGCGCTCATCGCGCGCGGGCATGTGCTTCTCGAAGGCGTGCCGGGGACGGCGAAGACGCTGCTCGTCCGAACGCTGAGCCTGGCGCTCGGGCTCGACTTCCGCCGCATACAATTCACGCCAGACCTGATGCCGTCGGATATCACCGGCGTGAGTCTGCTCACGCCTGCCGGCAGTTTCACCTTCCGGCCCGGCCCGCTTTTCGGAGACCTCGTCCTCGGGGACGAGATCAATCGTGCGCCCGCCAAGACCCAGGCTGCATTGCTGGAGGCGATGCAGGAGCGAAGCGTCACCGTGGATGGCACCAGTCACCCGCTTTCCGACAGCTTTACGGTGTTCGCGACTCAGAATCCGATCGAATTCGAAGGTACCTATCCGCTGCCCGAGGCTGAGCTCGACCGTTTCCTGGTGAAGGTCCTGCTTACTTATCCGTCCAGCGAGATCGAGCAGGGAATTCTCGCCCGTGTGCTGCAGGGGTTCGAGGCGGATCAGTCGTCCAGCTACGGTGTGAGTCCCGTGATGGATCGGCGGGGACTCGAAGTCCTTCGTCGCGTGAGTCGCGGCGTCCGCGTCGAGCCGACGCTGGTGGCGTACATCACGGCGCTGGTGCGTGCGACGCGCGACGCGCCCGCGCTCACCCTCGGCGCCTCGCCGCGTGCGAGTGTCGCGCTGCTCAAGATTTCGCAGGCAGCGGCGCTGCTCGACGGCCGGGATTACGTCATTCCGGATGACGTCAAGGCGCTCGCGCTGCCGGTACTCAGGCACCGGGTCGCGGTGGCGCCCGAGCTCGAACTGGAAGGGGTCTCGGCGGACGCGGCACTCCGGACGATCGTGGACCGGATCGAGGCTCCGCGTTGAACTGGAAGTTCAGTCTGCCGGCCGTGCTACCATCGCGTCGATGGTATCTCGTCGCGGCGGCGCTCGCGGTGATCGCTCCGCTCGCCATTCTCTGGCCGCGTGCCGCTCTGGCGCTGGCTTTGCTCGATGTGGCCTGGCTCCTCGCGCTCGCCGTGGACCTGTACCGGAGTTTCGGCTTCCGGTTCGATGAGGTCGGTGTGATTCGGGAGGCTCCCCCGGCCTTCTCGGTCGGCCGCACTCTGCCGGCGTTCTATCGCTGGACGCAGCCGCTCTCCCATCCGCTCACGCTGCTCGTGCGAGAAGTCATGCCCGCACCAATCGCGCCGCTCAGCAGGCTGACCCGCGAGATCACGATTCCGCCGGGCACGGCAGTGGTCGAGCGGGTGGAGGTCACTCCCGCCCATCGTGGCAAGGGAAACGGCGGTCTGCTCACGCTGCGCGCGCGTGGGCCGCTCGGACTGGTCTGGCGTCAGGGCACGATCAATCTGCCGTGGAGTGTGACGGTCTATCCGAACCTGGTGGGCGCTTCGCTGCGCGCGTTGCCGACCCAGGCGCAGCGTCGTCGTGAAGCGGGGTTTCGAAATATCCGGAGAATTGGCGAGGGCAGGGTCTTCGAGAGTCTCAAGGAGTTCGTGCCTGGCGAGGATACCCGGACCATCGACTGGAAGGCGACGGCGCGACGGGGCAAGGTGATGGCCCGGCAGTACGAGGACGAGCGCCGACAACAGGTGCTCCTGGTGATCGACGCCGGCCGCATGCTCACCGCGGAGGTTGACGGTGTTCCGCGACTCGAGGCAGTGGTGCAGGCGGCACTGCATCTGGCGCATAGCGCCGTGGAGCACGATGACAACATCGGGCTCCTGGTATTCGCGGACGAGATCCAGCAGTATGTGCCGCCGGCGCGCGGCCGTCGCGCCTTGCGGGCGGTGCTCGATGCGCTCGCGAGCGTGGAAGGAAAACTCGTGGAGCCGAACTATCCCGCCGCTTTCACCTTCCTCGCCACGAGAAATCGCAAGCGGGCACTGACTGTGGTCTTCACTGACGTGATAGACCGCACGGCAAGCGAAGCCCTGGTCGCGCAGGCCGGCACGCTCCGGCCCCGCCACCTGCCGCTGGCCGTGACGCTTCGTGACCCGTCACTCGACCGCCTGGCAACCATCCGGCCATCGAGCGTCAACCAGGCATACGAGAGAGCCGCTGCGGAAGAATTGCTCATGGCTCGTGAAGAGGCGCTGGCGGAAATGCGGAGTCGCGGCGTCCTGGTGCTGGACGTCTCGCCGAAGGGGGCGAGTGATGCAGTGGTCGAGCAGTACAACCAGCTCAAGCGGAGGGGGATGCTATAAAGTGCTGAGTGGGGAAGCGGGAGCCTCGGGAGGAATGTGGGGTTTCAGGAGATGCCGGCGGCAATCGGGAGCGACCACCGAGGAACAACGCCGCCTCACCTCACAGCGAGCGACCATTGAATCACTTCTTCCGGCAGTTTGCCCAGCGAACATCGCAACTCATGGGGTCGCCCTGGTCGTTCATGGCGGCACTGCTGATCATCCTCGCCTGGGCTGTGACCGGGCCGATGTTCCATTTCTCCGATACCTGGCAGTTGGTCATCAATACCGGCACCACGATCATCACCTTCCTCATGGTTTTTCTGATCCAGAACACTCAGAACCGCGACGCGCAGGCGATGCATCTCAAACTCGATGAACTGCTTCGCGCCGTGAACAGCGCGCGGACCGGGCTCGTGGAGCTGCAGGATCTCCCAGACGAGGCAATCGAGGAACTGCGGGCAGAATTCCATGCGCTCGCGGAGTCCGAGCGCTCGCTCGGCCGGGACGGGACCGAGAAGTGCGAAAAGGTGGCCGACTCGCAGGCGCGAAGCGCCTGACGGCGTCGCGTTCTTGCGGCGGACAAGAAAGGGCGGAGCCCGTACACTGTGTACGGACGCCGCCTTTGTATTTTCTCCCCGTGGCGACCCACGCCCCGGGGGACTACGAATCATCCGGACCGGCGTCTGCGAGTGGCCCAGCCCTTCTTGGCCGCGCGACTCCGGGCAGACGTTGAGCCGCTTCGGCCACCGATGCGGGCCGAGGCGTGGGCTTCCTTCTTTCCTCTGCCGGAGCCGGATTTCTTTCCGCCGCCCGACTCGTTGTTGACCGTAGCCCAGGCTCGGCGCGCGGCCTCCTTCGAATGAACGCCGCGTTTGCGGTAGCCTTCCTCGATGTGGTCCGCCTCCCGCTTCTGCTTGCTCGTATACGCTGATTTATCTCCCCGCGGCATGGCTGCTCTCCTATGTGACGACCTCATCCGATTCGTACACCGCGAGGGAGCCGGCGTGCCGCGATTCATCGGATAAACCTTTGCTGCGAGGCCGCTTCTCTGTCCCAGGCGGAAGCTCCCTCCCGGAGGTGCCCGAACGGGGCAGGGAACCGGGCCGGTTCGCGAGAGTACGCTCAGTCTGGCGAGATCGCAGCCGCCCAACCTTTGACTGAAGGCGCACCGATGAAACCGACGATCCTTCCTCTCCTGGCAATCACGCTTGTAGCTGCCTGCGGGCGTGGTGACAATACCCGCACGGCCTCGGCCGACAGCCTGGGACGTGACCTGAGTCGAGTACAGTCAGACAGCACCGCCCAGGGATTGAACGACGTTCCCCGGACCACTTCCTCCGGCGCCCGGACACCGACGCCGGTGGCTGTCGCCCCTCGTCTCGTCGGTCCCGGCACGAGAGTCCAAGCGACGATTCGCGATTCGCTTTCCTCACGCGTGAACAGGGCGGGAGACGGTTTCAAGGCGACGGTCTCGGAGGATGTGAAGGATGCGAACGGCCGAGTTGCGATTCCCGCCGGGTCCACGATCGATCTGAGCGTCACGGACATCGGCGCGGCGCACAGCAAGAGCGCGACCGCCGGCAAGCTCGTCATCAGAGTAAACTCGATCCGGGTTCGCGGGCACGATTACCCCGTCACGGCCACGGTGGATTCGCTGTCGCGGCAGTTCAAAGGGCACGGCATTGGAGTGGGTGAAGTCGCGAAGGTCGGTGGCGGCACCGCCGCGGGCGCAATTCTCGGCCGCGTGATTGGCGGCAACACGAAAGGTGCCATCATCGGCGGGGTAGTGGGCGCGGCCGCCGGAACCGCAGTCGCCGTCGAGACCGCGGGTCGTGACGTGATCGTCCCTGCCGGCACGCCCATGACAATCACGCTGCAGGACACGCTCAGCATCGCCAGGCGCTGAGCAGCGAGCGGCGGGACTCAGGCGGGCATCGTCCCGCCGGGTCCTGGCCGTCCCTCATGTAAGCCGCCTCCAGGACCGACAATGGAAACATCTGCTGATGCCACCGGCTACCCGCGAGTGGCCATGCATTCCATTTCCCATGAGGCGGAGCGCTCGATGATTGGCCGATTGCTGGAACGACTCTCGTCGAGCTTTCGTTCGCCCGCGACAACAGAAAACCACGCGGGATCAGCGGTGCTTCCCATCGCCGCCGACGTCGCGATACCCGAGGCGGCGCCATTCCCGCAGCCCACGCCCGCTGTTGCCGGCCCCGATCAAGCCGCAGCAGTGGAGCGCGCCGAGCACCGGTTTCGCCAGGAGTTCAACGAAAGAAGCGAGGCGTTGCGGGAAAGTCTTCCCGACGAAATGAAACGTGACGATGCGCCTGCGTTGCTCGAATCACTTGGTGCCGGCATGGATGTCGTCATCCGCCAGCCGCCACTCGCCGCGCAGGAAGCGCTTGCGATGTGCCGCAACACCGAGGCGAGTATCGGGCAGATCGTGGCCCTCTTTCAGCGCGATCCGATCCTCACGCAGGCCCTGCTCCGCCAGGCCAATTCATCCTACTACGCGCGGGGCGGAGGTACCTGCATCTCGATGCTCGATGCCGCCGTGCGGGTCGGGACCAAGGGGGCATACAACGTCCTCCTCGGCAGCATGGTCGAGGGAATGCTGTGCCGTCCCGGAGGCAGCTTCGGGACGATGCTCAACGAGGTGTGGACGCACATGGTGCGGACCGCGCCGATCGCGCGTCGGATCGGTCCTGCCTTTGGTGTCGGCTCCGAGCCGGCCTTCGCGCTCGGGCTGCTGCACGATATGGGAAAGCTGGTGCTGTTCGAACGGATCAGCGCCCTGCGGAGCGATCGGCGGCGAGACGTGCGGCTTTCGCCGACTTTCGTACGGTGGGCGCTCCGCCGGCTCCACGAGCCGCTGGGTGCGCTCGCGGTACTGCGATGGGGGTTGGGAGAAGAAGCGGCGGCGGCGGTGGCACGGCATCATCGCCAGCCGCCACCGGAGGCCGGCAACCCGAGAAGCGAAGTGATCTTCGTCGCCGAGCGGGCTGACCTCGCCGAAGTCGCCGGCAGGAAGCTGGATCTCGAGGAAGTGTGGACAGTGGGCGAGCTCACCGGAAACAGGCAGGAGACAGCGGCGTTGCTGGGGCTTTAGGGCGTGGACACAAGAGCGCGATCGGGCACCAGTCCGATCGCGCTCTCTGATTTGAACACTGTGATGCGCCGACTTGTCGAAAAATGCGGCTATCAGGCGCGAGCCGATGCTCCCGCCTCACTTCTCCAGCGCCTTCAGCACCTCTCGATCGAACTGCGCACTGAGACATTCGCGGCTGGAATACGGACCGGGCACGTACGCGCGGGAGACCACGCCAAGCTGACTCTGTTCGCAGATATGCCAGTCCTGACGATTCGTCATGTCCCAGAAATCCACACCGTCATCAGGATTGAATTCAGGCCGGGCAAGCGAGTCCGGGTGAAACAGCCAGTCGCAGAGAATTCTCGTGTGCCCGGCATCGACCGGCCAGAGCGTGTGAAACATCACGTAATCGGGATGGAGACTCAGCAGCATGTTGGGGAAGATCGAGTAGTAGTAGACCCGATCGTGATCCTCTTCCGGGAGATCCGCGGCGACCGGCACTCCGCAGGCGCGACCGGTCATCGTCATCGAGCCGATGCCGTCGTTCAGCCTCATGTAGCCACCCAGCGTGGGTCCCTCGTACAGATCGTTCTCGCCACTGGTAGGTGGCGTGAGGCGGGCGAGGGCGGGGTGGACCGGTGAGCAGTGATAGCACTCGCTGTAGTTCTGAATGAGCAGCTTCCAGTTCGCCGCGACATCATAGGCGATCTGGCGATGGACCTTGAGGTTGGGAAGGTTGTACTGCGCGGCGCGTTCGGCGATTCCCTCGAAGACCGGCTCGATCGGATCCGGCGTTTCCGCAAGGTTGATGAATACGAATCCCTGCCATACTTCGATCGCAATCGCGTGCAGCGGATAGTCAGCCTTGTTGAAATTGGGAAGATCAGACGTCGAGGGCGCGCCGATGAGATGTCCGTCGAGACCATAGGCCCACGAGTGGTACGGACACTGGATCGTGCCCGAAAACTTTCCCTGGTGCGCTTCGCAAAGGCGAGTGCCCCGGTGCCGGCAGACATTATAGAATGCCCGGAGTCGGCCGGCGTTTTCCCGCACGACAATGATGCTCTCCCCGCCGATTTCCTGGAGCACGTAGTCCCCGGGCCTGGGGACGCGGTCCTCGCGCCCGACGCAGAGCCAGCCACGCATGAAGATCCGCTCGATTTCCCGGGAGAAGATCTCCGGCGACTTGTAATACTCGCCCGGCAGGGTCATCGCGCCATCGAGGGGGACTTCGGCGCGTTTGATGAATGTGGCCACGGGAATCCTCGCGGGACGGTGAGGCGGTAATCTGCTCGCGGTTGCTGACGTTGGGAAGCGGGAGCACCATGAACGCCTCCTCATGTCAAACCGGCCGGCTCCATCGTGACGGAGCCGGCCGGTCCAGGGCTTGAGATGAGCGAATTCCTCAGGGTGAATGGTGCGGACCACTCGACACCCGGGCCGAGGTCCCGAAGTCAGGATCCTGCATTTCTCGCTCGATCCGGCGGCGTCGCACGTCATCCGGCATCGGCTGCGTCCGCAGCCACTCGACGGTCCTGGCCCGCACGCTGCCTTCACTCTCGGCCCGGTCATACGGAAAGGTCGTGAACGGCGCCCCATCACGCGTGACGTGCCAGGCGCGCCCCGCGAGTGCCGTGTCCGCGTTGAGGTCCTGCGTCTCGCGAAGATCAACGAGATATTCCGTGCCACGAAATGCGACCGTAATCCGCCGGGTCATCGCGCTATCTCCGTCTGTCTGGAACGTCAGTTTCAATAACCCCTGATCGCCAGTCCGCTGCCGTTGCGTCATTCGAGCCACGGTTCGCGTCGAACACGCGCTCACCGAGCTCACGGGTGGCCCCGACATTCGGCGGGTCCCCGGTGACCATGGCCCGCGCTACCTCGAACAGGACCAGTGGCCTCGGTTTGTTGACTTTGAAGTAGACGGCGCTTTCGGCCTCCACGCCCACGAGAACGATGCGCGGATCACCGGGACCGCCGTCCCGCTCGCCGCCTTCGTCGGCAAACCACGCCTTCCAACTCGGCTGATACAGCTCGCGGATCGTCGATTCGTCACGCGATGTCCGGGCCGTCCCGCTGACGGACACCCACTCCCGCGTGCGATCGCGATAGAAGGCGAGGTTCACCTGCGGGTCGAACTCCAGCTCATCGATCTTGTCGCTGTCCGAACTGGTTACGAACCAGAAGTCGGCCCCGGCCGCGGGGCCCTGGACGGCCATGGCACGCGACACCATTCGGCCGTCCGACCGGCGAGTCGTGAACATGGCGGTTTCCATATCACGCGTCAGTTCGTAGAGCTCGTCCAGTTTCTTCTCAGTGGAGATATCCTGCGCCTCGGTCGGGGAAGCCTTGTGTGCCATGGAAGTGTGGCCCGGTGGATGGGACGGAATGATCTTTGAGTGTCTCCGAGTCATACCGTCCGCCGCAGTAAAGGTTGCGGGCTTCCGCCCAGACCGGGGATGCGTGGTCCCAAGGCGGCGAGTACCATTCCTTCCATGCCACCCCTGACGTTTCACCTCATCCCCCATACCCACTGGGACCGCGAGTGGTACCTGCCGCTCGGCGCGTTGCGCACCCGGCTCGTGCCGGTTCTGGACGACCTCGTGGATGCGCTCGAGTCGGATCTCTCGTTGCGGACGTTCCTGCTGGACGGACAGACGGTGCTTGTCGAAGACTACCTGGGAATACGCCCCGATCGACGGGCAGCCTTCGCCCGCCTGGTGAAGGCAGGACGAATCCAGGTGGGGCCGTGGTATGTGCTCGCGGATGAGTTCATCCCATCGGGTGAGGCGCTGATCAGAAACCTACTGATCGGGCGGACCGATTCCGAGGCGCTGGGTGGCCGAATGGACGTGCTGTATTCACCCGATGCGTTTGGACATCCGGCCGCGTGGCCGACGCTTGCGCTCGAATTCGGGATCCGCCACGGAGCCCTCTGGCGTGGCCTCGGCGGGGCGAACGGTCAGACGGGTGATCTCTATGAGTGGCAGGGAGCCGGAGGGACTATCCTCGTCTATCACCTGCCGCCGGATGGTTACGAGATCGGGGCGGCGCTACCGGCAGATCCGGCGCGCCTTCCTGCGGCGTGGCATTCGGTTCGCGCCAAGGTTGCGGGTCGCGCGAGCGGTCATGATGTCGTGGTCTTCGTCGGCGCCGATCATCACGCACTTCATCCATCCCTGGGACGACTCCGCGATCTGCTCGCGACCATCGAGCCCGAGAGCGAGTTCCGCATCTCGAGTCTCGAAGAGGCGATGGTGGCGATGGCCGGGTCGGCGCGGAGTCTCCCCCGGCTGCAAGGTGAGCAGCGCTGGTCGTACGGCTATACCTGGACGCTCCAGGGAGTTCACGGCACCAGGACACCGCTCAAACGCCGCAACTCCCTCCTCGAACTGGCGCTCGAGCGCGGAGCCGAGCCGCTGGCGGCGCTGGCGGGACTGATCGGGAAGGATCGCCGACCGCTACTGCAGGATACGTGGCGGACGCTGGTGCAATGCCATTTTCATGACGCCATTGGTGGATGCTGCAGTGACGAGGTCGCGCTGGCGGTGGAGGAGCGTCAGAGAGAGGTGAGCGCGGCGACGAGCGAAATGATTCGCGGGGCGCTGCATGAGCTCGTCGGTCACGATCCCGACAAGGCGCGCGAGCAGCCCGAAGGCACCGTGCCCACGCTCCATCTCTGGAATCCAGCGCCGAGAGGCCGAGGGGGCGTACAGATCGCGGAGGTGACCTTCTTTCGGTCCGACGTATTCGTCGGTCCGACCGGCGGTCGGAAACCGCGACGATCCGCACCGCCGGCCGGATTTGCGCTTGAGGATGGGGCGGGACGCACAATTCCGGTGCAGGTCCTGGCGCGCGCTCAGGCACTCGAACGACTCGACGCCGCTCGCCATTATCCGGATCAGGACGAAGTCGAGAAGGTGAGGATCGCGTTCGAGGCTCCAGAGACAGGCGGATTTAACTTTACCCGACTCACGATCACACCGTCCCGACGGAAGGCGACCGGGCAGCATGGGGTGACAGCGCGCGGCCGCCGCCTGGAGAATTCATTTCTGGCGATCACCGTCGAACCTGCGGGTACCGTTGCGTTGCATGACAAGATCACCGGAGAGCGATTCACCGGGCTCCTGCGACTCGAGAGCGGAGCAGATCTCGGCGATACCTACAGCTACTGTCCGCCGCCGCGAGATCGCGTACACTGGAATCGACGTGCCGCGCGCGTGCGGGTGCTCAGCGCAGGGCCGCTCGTCGGCGCGCTCCAGTTCGAGTACGAGCTGAGGGCGGAGCGCGGGGTTGACCGTGCGATCGGCAGGATCACTCTGCGTGGTACGCTCGAACTTCGCGCTGATTCACCCACCGTTCGCTGCAACTTTTCGATCGACAACCAGGCGCAGGATCATCGGCTGAGGTTCCGGCTGCCGCTGGGACTCGCTGGTGTGGAGGCGCTGGCGGGCACGCAGTTCGGTCAGGTACGACGACCGCCAGTCGTTTGCGATCCGGCCGACTTTCCGCGAGAGACGCCGGTGGTGACCGCTCCCGCTCATCGTTTCGTGACCGCCGCGGTAGAATCCCGGGGGCTGGCGTTGCTGGCACCGGGTTTCTTCGAATACGAGTGGACGAGCGGGGGAGATTTGCTGTTCACGATTCTCCGCGCAGTTGGTGAGCTGTCGAAGCCCGATCTGCCTACCCGCCCTGGGCACGCGGGGTGGCCGACACCCACACCGCTCGCGCAGTGCCTCGGCGTGACGACATTTTCGCTCGGGCTCTGCACCGTGAATGGAGCTGCCCTTGCCTCCGGACACGGGCTCCCGGGGATATGGGAAGATGCGTTCACCCCGATCGAATCATTCTGGCTGCGCAATTTTTGCGAGACTGGCAGGCCGCCGACGCTCGGAGTTTCGCTGGAGGGGCGCGGGCTGGTGTTTTCCGCGCTCAAACCGGCGGATGAGGAGAGCGGGATGATTCTTCGCTGCTACAATCCCACCGATTCTGCTGTGGAGGGCGCATGGCGATTCCACACTTCGATACGAATTGCGGAGCGGATGCGGGCCGATGAACGAAGTGCGATGCCGGTAGGCGTTCGACGGAACGGTCGCGAGGTTCCCTTCGTGGCCAGGGCCGGCGAAATCGTGACCATCCGGATCGGCTGAGTCAACCTCAGGACATCGAAAATGAAATGATTCAGCCCCACGATCATCTCGGGTGCAGTGATCACCCGAAAATCAGTTGGGGGTGTCGAACGGTCCGAAGAAAATCAGGACGCCGTGAAGGATCGCGAATGTAGCGGCGGTTCCCGCCAGGAGCCACAACCCGAGTCGGGTCCCGGGTGAGAACAGAACTCTGGTGAGTGCGAGCGCGCTGATCAGAAAGGTCGTGAAGTTCGCGATCGTCATCGGCCTGCCGTAGATCCCTCCGATCACCGTGAATCGCTGCATCCAGTTGAGAGCGGCCAGCCCCAGCCAGGCGCCACCCAGCAGTTGCCCCAGCCAGAACGCCTCTGCGGGGTACCCCGGCAGGAGCGTGGTCAATGCCAGGTCAGGCGCGAACACCAGTCCAAGGCCCGCGAGAAAGAGCGTGGCGGCACTGGCTCGAATAACCAGAGGGGAAATCAAGCGAGTGCCTCGTTGCGCAGAGTGGTCCACTGATACGATCAGGCCCGCTCGACGATCGAGAATGCCCGCACCGGAAACGTTCCGAAGCCCTTCACCTTGACC
>JBDUEA010000014.1:0-38958 GCA_040002695.1 Gemmatimonadota bacterium
CGCGATCGGCACGGCTGAAGCCGGTAGCCGGGAAGATGTCGCGGATCGCATCGCCGTCGAGATATTCCACCGCCTGCCCGCCAGCCTGAAGCCGGTCGACCAGCAGTCGTGCGATGGTGCTCTTGCCCGAACCGGACAATCCCGTGAACCAGAGGACGCGGCCCTCCGCGCTCGCAGTCTCGACGGCGGAATCGTCGAGCCCGATCACGAATCCCTGGTTCTTGAGTTCCGGCTGATTGTAGACCAGCGATGATGCGCGCGGGCCCGTTGCACCCGAATTGCGAAAGATGCAGTCGCCCGCGGCGACATCCCATTCCATCGTGGGCCCGAGCCGCGGATAGATGTCCGCCTTGCCCTCCGCTACCCAGCAGAACTTGAGCGAGCTTCCCGCGGGCACGCGCTCGCCGACGTTGACGGTCTTGAGATACGCTTCGAGCTCCGCGGACGGGTGGGAGCGGCTCTCCGCTACCCGCAACGCGTGTCCCGGCAGCGGTGGCCGCGAGATGATTCGTACCGGGGCCCCGCCGGCGTCCCGTTTCCACGCGCCCAGGCCGTCACCCGCGTAGTAGAGCAGATCGAGCGCCGGCGCGTAGATCACGCCGAGCACGGGAATACCGTCCTCGATCAGGGCGATATTGACGGTGAATTCACCATTGCGCTGAATGAATTCCTTGGTGCCGTCGAGCGGATCGACCAGCCAGAAGCGCGTCCAGCCACGGCGGGCCGCTGCATCCGGGATCTCGCCCTCTTCCGACACCACCGGCACGGAGGAATCCCATTCCTCGAGCGCGCGCGCGATGATCGCATGCGCGGCGTGATCGGCGGCGGTGACCGGCCCCTTGTCGCCCTTCTGCGTGACCGCGACGCCGGCGTGGTAGTGCTCGAGCGTAGCCCGCCCGGCCTCGACCGCGAGCGCGGTGAGGCGGATCAGCGCATCGGGTGACACGGTCACCGTCATGTCGCCGGCCGGTGAGCCGGTGGACGTCGCGGCACTCACCATGGACGGAAGATGATTCCCTTGTCCTGCAGGAGCGTCTTGATGCGATCCACGCCATCCGCTCCGGCTTCCTGACCGGAGAGGAGCAGGTCGTAGGTCAGGTCGGTCGTGACATGGTCTCCGACCCAGATGGTTTCGATCCGGTCGGCTTCGACACTGGTCTTGATCAGCTCGAGATCTTCCTGCGTCAGCTCGGCGGCCGTGACGATCAGGAGTACGCCCGAGTCGAGCATGATGTTGGCGACTTCGGCGAGGCGCCGAAGATGCTCGGTGCGATTCTCGACCTTCCGCTCGATGTCCGAGTCCACGCCGTAGAGCACGTTTCCGATGCCGAGGAAGTAGACCACTTTCCCATCCTCGAAGAGCCGGGCCTCGAGATCCTTCGCGAGTCCCTTCCGTCCCTGCTCCTGGTCCCCGGTAATGAGCACGAGGGTCGGCTTCTGATTGTACCGCTCCGCGCGCCGCTCATTCGGGATGATCCCGGGCTCCCACTTGTAGTTCCGCAGCAGCACCTTGTCCCGCATGCCGCTCTGACGGTCGGAGAGCGCCTCGCGCACGATGCCGCCGCCGCGAATCTCGAAGTCATCCACGATGACGAAGCGGCTGGTGGCCGCGATCTCGTCGGCCAGGTCCACGGCCATCGCGCGATTGAGCACCAGGGTACACTCGGCCACGTCGTTCCGGCCGATCTGAACTTTGTCGCTGCTCGCGCTGAGATCGGAGGCGTCGATGACGCGATGCAATTCCTCGAGCCGGCAGGGGACGCGCGCCGCCCCGATCTTGAGGATGTAGTCGCGCTTCTTGACCATCGGCGTCCGCCCCAGCCAGAAGAGGCTCACCTTAAGCCTGGTCGTGACCTTGGGCCGAGTCTGTCCACCGACGGTCGCGAGCTCGCCACGGGAGACGTAGATCTGTTCCTGAAGCGTGAAGCCGACCGCTTCACCAGCGGACGCCATCGTCGCTTCTGGGCGATTGAACCCTTCGATGGTCTTGACCCGGCTCTTCTTCCCGCTCGGATAAAAGACGACCTCGTCTCCCACACGGACGACACCGGTATCGATCGTTCCTGCGACGATGCGCCGGTCATCGCCCTGCTTGGTGAACTTGTAGACGTCCTGTACCGACATCCGGAACGGTTTGTGGATCGGAGGCGCTTCGGTGGGGAATCGGTCCAGCACGTCGAGGACGGTGGGGCCGGAGTACCAGGGCATCGCCGGAGCGTGCCGGGCAATGTTGTCACCTTCGCGACCCGCGACCGGAATGAAGAACGCCGGATCCAGGTTCACATTCTTGAGGAACGCGCGATACTCAGTTTCGATCTGATCGAAAACCGCGCGATCATAATTCACCAGGTCCATCTTGTTCACCAGCACGGCCATCTGCCGGATGCCGAGCATCGACATCATGTAGCCGTGACGGCGCGAATTCTCTTTCACACCTTCCTTCGCGTCGATGACCAGCAGTGCGGCTTCGGCGCGCGAAGCGCCGGTGATCATGTTCTTGAGAAACTCGATGTGCCCGGGAGCGTCGATGATGATGTAATGCCGCTTGGTGGTCTTGAAGAACACCCGCGCGGCGTCGATCGTGATGCCCTGCGACTGCTCGTCCTTGAGCGCGTCGAGCAGAAAGGCGTATTCGAAGGGTTTTGCCGTTCGTTCACAGAGTGCACGGACCTGCTCGAGCTTGCCATCGGGCAGCGAGTGGGTGTCCGCGAGGAGCCGGCCGATGATGGTGCTTTTCCCGTGGTCGACGTGGCCGCCGATCACGATATTCATGCGTTCGGACAGATCACCAATGGCCATGCACCCCTCATCAGGTTCGTCAGATTGCGCTCATGTCGGTCACCGGTGGGCCCGGCTGACCGCAGGCTGCCAGAAAGTCCGTAAATAGCAGCAGAGATAAGTACTTAAACGCCCTCAGCCGGGGCCACTCTAGCAACACCCGGACCAGTGGCCCGGAAGGGAGACAAGATAACCCGCCCAGCCGGGTGTTGCGACCGTACTACGAATCGTCACACCCCGTCACAGGGGCGATGCGAGATCCCATCTGCCGAGGCGGGGCCGGAGCGAATCCGGCCGTCACCCTGGCTGCTCGATTCCTACCTGCGAACGCCCTGCTGCGGCGGGAGCCCGTCGAGAATCCGCCGCAGCCCAGCCAGAGGTGCAGGAGCTGAATCGGGCAGCAGGTTCCGTTTCTCCGTCGGGTCCTCCCAGGCCGCGAACAGCTCTTCTCGCCCGTCCGGGTTGCGAATCAGGTGATATCTCGCATCCGCCACCGAGGTCATCGGCTGGCCGTCGGGTCGGACCACCTCGGAGATCATCGGCTGGGGCTCTGCGGACGCATTGTGGTTCCACCGAGCCGCGAGTGAGTTCCCCGGAATCGGCGTCGTCCCGGCCCCGGCCAGGTCGAGGATCGTAGCCGGCAGATCTCTAAGCGTCACCGATTCATCCACGACCGCCCCTGATGGCACCCTGCCGGGCGCCAGGATCATGAGCGGGACGTGCAGCAGCTGCGTGTACAAGCTGTTCCCATGGTCCATCAGCCCATGCTCGCCGAACTGATCGCCATGGTCGGCGGTGACCACGACGATGGTGTTGGCCAGATCGCCGCGCCGCTCGAGCTCGCGGAGGAGTCTGTCGATGTCCTGATCCAGCTCCGCGATCGAACCATCGTAGGCGTCCATCTCGCGCTGAATCTGCGGTGCGGTCCAATTGTCCTGCGTCCACCGCTGGATTTCATGCAATCCGTACCACTTCACCTCGTTCTTCCGTGGCGTCGGGCCGGCGAACCGGCGCTCGACATCCTCCGCCGGCATGAACGGCTGATGGGCGTCGTAATAGTTGATGAACCCGAAAAAGGGCTTGTCCCCGTGGCCACTTTCCCAATCCAGGAACCGGTCATCGAGATGCTCCGCCCGCACTCTTCCGATGACGTCCTCATCGCCGGTGAGGTGCCGAAACCAGAGACTGTTGGTGAGCGACCGGCCAAGGGAAGTGCTCAGCAGCGCTTCGGTGGCGGATACAGGAAAGTCTTCGTAGTGGTTGAACCCGCGGTTAAGTCCATGGAAGCGGCTGCAATACTGCAGATTTCCGACGAACCCCGCCGTCAGGTAGCCACGGTCGCGGAGGGTCTCGGCGAGGGTCGGCCAGCGGCCATCCAGCGCGGTTTTCCAGGTCGAGCTCTGCTCGTGCGGCCAGCGGCCGGTGAACATCGTGGAATGGGAAGGCAGCGTCCAAGGCGCCGCTGAAAGCGCCCGGTCGAACCGTACGCCTCGGCGCGCCCATTCCTGGAGGTGCGGCGTGGTCGAGCGACTGTAGCCGTAGAGGCTCAGGTTCATCGCGCGGACAGTATCGAGCACCAGCAGCAGGACATTGGGTGCGCCCTGTCGCGGTCGCGCGAGCGCTCCGATTGCCCGGCGTTCAGTGAAGTACGGAATAGCGCCGACGCCAACGGCCAGTCCGAGCACGATCGCGACGAGCCAGAGCCGGGTGCGTCGCACCAGCGACAGGAACAGCGCGGACTTCCAGGCCACCGTGCGACCAATCTGCACGCCGAATCCCGCGGCGAGCAGCAGCGCGGCGAGCCAGTGGAGGCGGAAGAGCTGAAGCAGCGCGAATCCGGCGAGGAACGAGAAGACGGTGACGGCAGACTGCAGGGATCGCAGTGCGGCAAACTTCTGGCTGACGAGGAGGAGAAGGAGCGCCGCGGCGACGAAGAAGACCAGATTTGCGAGCGGCGCCATCCAGAACGACTGGTCACCCAGCAGCAGGAAAGTCTGTTTCAGGACCCGCGTCCGGAGGAGGAGATTCCCTCCCTCGAGCAGGCCGGTCACGATGGCGAACCACGCGGAGAGGCCCACCAGCATCGTCGCACGGAGCGGCGCAGGCGCGCTCCTCAGCGATGTGTCAGACATGCCTGGATGACCCGCGTGTCGAATGCGGACCGGATGTCCTATCCGGTCCTGTCGCTGGAGGGCGTCCGATCACTTCTTGGAAAACAGTCCGACGAACTTGCGGAAAGCCCCGGCGACCTGCCGCCAGAAAATCATCAGGGCGCCACCGATGGCACCGATGATCGAAGTCAGCGGCATGAGTTGGTCGGGCCCGATGTACAAAGCGAGGTTCAGGGTCAACAGGTGCAGGCCCATGATCGGAGCTCCTGAGATTGCCGAATTTGAATCGGGGAATTGGTGGTCACTGCCGAGCGTTAAGATCGGGGCAACTGCCGTGCCAGCCCTACACTACGAGAACGGGCGGAGCGCCGCGACGCAAGCGCAAGCCGCCCAGGGAGATAAGCCCCAGCCCATAGCACATTGCACCGAGCGGGACGCCAATCCAGACCGAGCCGGGCTGGTATAGCCGCAACACTATTCCCATCAGGGCCGCCGAGACCACCGGTCTCCAGAGCCGGGTCAGCCAATGCCACCCCATCCCACATTGGCTGGCGAATCCCAAGGTAATAATAGTTCGCGCGCACTCGGTTGCCAGCGTCGCGCTCGCCGCTCCCGGAATCCCGAACCGGGGGACCAGAAGGGCATTCAGAGTCAGGTTGATACCCGCCGCGATCACCGAGGTCCGGAGGATCGCATCCTGGCGATCCACGGCCACCAATGCCGCCTGCGCGACGTTCCGGAAGAACGACACCGGCACCGACACGATGAGAATCATCAGTGCCAGGGCGCCGGGATGATAGGTCGGACCGAACACCACCCGGATGATCAGACCCGCGAGCAGCGCCCCACCGACGGCCACCGGTAATCCGGCGACGAACGCGTGCGCCATCGCCGTATCGAACATCTCGCGCAAATATGCGGGCGTCGCCTTGAGGCGCGTCATCGCCGGCAGCAGGCTCTGGTAGTACGCGACTCCGAGATTGAGCAGAAAGCTGATCAGCGTGTAGGCGGCCGCATAGTATCCGACCTGGCTGCGATCCCGGAAGGCGCGCAGAAAAATAAAATCCGAATTGAAGATGATGAGCCCAAGCAGTGCGTGCAGCGCGAGCGGCCAGCTCTTCCGCAACACTGGGAGCGCTGCCACCGGATTCCACCGCACCGCCAGCGCCGCGCCTTCCCGCGCGAGCCACGCAGCGAGGAACAGCGCGGCGAGGAGGTCACCGACGAATTGCGCCAGAGGAACGCGAGCAACGCCTCCGACATCTCGAACGAGAAAGAAGACCGCGAGCGTGGTCACCGCCTCGCCGAGCACTCGCGCGAGACCTACCGGTTGCGCTTCGCTCCGGCCGAGCAACACCCAGCGGGCGCTGAGCGCGGCGGGAAGGAGCGTCAGGCCGTACACCGCCAGGACAGCGCCATCGGGTTGCGGCAAGGCGACGAGCGCCACGACGCCGAGAAGTATGACGAGCACACCCGCGACGAGCGCGCGGGCTGCGAGCAGTGCCGGGGCGAGCACCGGGATCCGTCCCGGGTCCGCGGCGATTTCCCGCACGCCGATCGAATCGACGCCGCCTTCGACGAGCGAGAGGAAATAGAGCCGGATGGCCGTCGCGACACCGATGACGCCATACATCGCGGCGCCGAGCGTTCGCGCGAGGTACACGGTGGCGGCAAACGCGATAACGCGGGCCACAGCCTCGCCCGTGCCGAGGGCGAGGAAATTTCGGCCGACTTTACCTTCGGCGGTCATGGAGGCCGCGGGGTCGGGAGGTGCCGCCGGGCGGGAGCGCCCGGCGACGGGAGCTACTGGGCGGGACGTACGAGACGGTTGTAGACAGCACCGATGAGACGTCCGAGCGCGTAGCCGAGGACGAACCCATAGATGAAGCCGACGATGCTGCCGAGGGCGCTGACGGTGTAACCCGGAAAGAAGACGCGAAGCATGGCCAGGTGCTGGCCGACGTTCTCTCCGCCGCGCAGCACGAGCAGCACGGTGGCGATGAAGAGCCCGCCCCCGAACAGCAGTCCGAACGCGATTCCCCACGCCCGGCCGTTGAGCTTGAGCACCATCGAGTTGAGTTCCCGCTCCTCATCTTGCATGCGCTGCCGATCCTCCGAAGGATGAATCAGATGTGATCGAGAAAGTCGCGCTGCTGCGAGAGCTCGGCCTTGGTACGGATGATGAACACCGAGACCGCGATCACGAAATTCCGGCAGAAGGCGATGAACCATCCGGCGACGAAACCGACGAAGCATCCCCAGGCCAGCCCGACGAACGCGCCTTCCCACGACACGCTGTAACCGTAAAAGTACGACCGCAGCAACCACAGATTCTCGCCGCGGAACGGTCCGCGCAGCAGGTAGATGATCGTCGCGAAGAAGATCACCAGACCGGTCGCGAGACCGATCGCGATGCCAAAGGCGCGCTTATGCAGCGGCGCGAAGGCGAGCGCGACCTGTGTTTCGACTGCGTCACTGGTGCGGGAAACCGATGTCGTCACGACCTGGCTACGCCTCCCTCGGGCGGAACGTATTCATATGGTGTGCAGCAATATGCCACCGGGGACTGGGGCCAGCAACGGCGCAGATCCCAGAGACGATCAGCCGTTCCGAAGCCATCCGCTGCCTTTCGCCTTGGCCGGAATCGGCGGCCACGTCTTCACTCCGAGCTCCGCCAGCGCCTGCACTTCAGGGGCAGGCCCCGGGGCACCCACCGTATGATGGAGCAGGTAGCCGAGGATCGCGGAGCAACCGTTCAGGAAATAGTACATGATGTGGAGCGGCAGTACCTGCAGCGCGAAGAAGAGTCCGCGCTGCCGCCGGTAGAACTCGTAGAGATCGAGATTCGTCACGAATGGAACGAGTAACAGTGCGAGGCCGCCGAGCCAGCGAGGCTGCCGTAGCGCCGCGGCCAGCAGCACCGAGAGCAGTGCCAGTCCCACCAGCGCCGTATTCACCTTCTCGATCGTCTTGAGATTGAGGGACGTCATGGTGCTGGTTCGGCCCTCGGTGAGGAGCAACCGCATCCAGGGAATCCCACGCTCCTTCACATCCGTGATGATGACGTTCTTGAGCGTCCAGTGCTTGAGATGTGTGCCCTGGATTTCCGGACGCAGCAGAATCCGATAGCCCAGCGAGCGAATCCGGTGACCGAGCTCGATGTCCTCGATCTGGGGCCGCGGGAAATGCCACTCATCGTATTTGCCGGCTTCCTCGAACACGTGGGCACGCACCGCGCCACAGCCTGCCCAGAACGTCTCCGCGTCTCCGCCGTTCTGCTGGTGGTGATAGTGGTGCAGCAGATTCCGGTACTGGGACACGAGTCCCGGCGCGGGAGGCGCGGAGTCGTAGGAGCCGAAGACCGCGGCAATTTCACTCTCGCGCGCGAAGATCCACGCGAAGCGCCGCAAGGTGTCCGGGTGGACGCAGACATCCGCATCCACGAACACCACGACCTCGCCGCAGGCCGCCTCGAACCCGCGATTCCTCGCATACGCCGGGCCCCGGGGACGTCCGCTCAGCCTGACTACGACGTCGGCGTATCGCGACGCGAGCTCGGAGGTGCCATCGGTGCTCGCGTCATCCACCACGATCAGCTCCCAGCAATCCTTCGGCAGGTCGCTCGCATAGAGCGCGTCGAGAGTGCGAGGCAGCAGCCGCGTACCGTTGTAGGCGGGGACGACGACCGAGAGCAGAGGAGGCATGGTGCCTACCAGCTCTTTCCGGCTGGCGCGAGTACCCTGCGCAACCGGCGGGCCTGGGAGCGAAGCCACAGGTGGCGTTCGAAAGTGGCGGTGCCCCAGCGCTCGAGCTGTCCGGGTGCCCGGAGATAGAACATGTCGAGGCGTGGCAGCAGCATGGGAGATTCTACCGCGCGCAGTGCCCGCAGGTCCGTGGTGCAGCCGCGCTGAAAGATCCGGCCGGCGCGTTCGGCGACGATCGCGTTCACGTCGCCGAAAGGATAGGCAACGTCGGCGGGTGTCATGCCCGTCTCCGACGCGATGCGGCTAGCCGCGCCAGCAAGCTCACGCTCCAGTTCGTCTCCGGAGAGCGCGGTCAGGTGTGGATGAGTGAGCGTATGGGCGCCGAGGGTCACCCCATCTTCGGCGAGGCGACCGAGCGCGGCCCAGTCGAGCAGCGGCAGCGTGGGAACGCGCTGATCGAGCACGCCGCCCCATGCGTTGGTCCCGCCGACGTGCCCGGGCACCACGAAGAGCGTGGCCGGGAGACGGTACTCTCGAAGGAGAGGCGCGGCGAGATCTCCAAAGTTTTCAAAGGCGTCGTCGAAGGTGAGCGCGACGGCATCCGCATTCGGTGGAAGTTCGGCGAGCTGAGCCAGTGACACCACGCGCACGCGACCGGACGCCAGCCAGCGGATGTGGCGTCCGAACACTCCCGGGTCGACCGAAATGGCCGATCCCGATGGATCGATGGAGTGGTAGGTGAGAATCGCGCGCACGAACGCCTCTTACCGCGCGGCCAGGCGGACGCGCTGATCGGCCACGACGTCCGCAATGATCTTGTCGAGCGAAATGCGGGGCCGGAATGCGATCGCTGATTCCAGCTTCCTGGGATCCGGCACCCGGCGCATCATGTCCTCGAAGCCCTCCGCGTACGCCTCGGAATAGGGGACGAGGACAATCTCCGAGCTGCTTCCCGCCGCATCGCGGACCATCTCCGCGAGCCGGTGAATGGTGACTTCTTCATCGGAGCCCACGTTGTACACCTGGCCGACGGCTGCGGGAGTCGCGATCAGGCGGAGCACGGCCTCGACGGCATCATGGACGTGCCCGAAGCAGCGCGACTGCTCGCCGCTTCCGTACACGGTGATCGGCTCATTGGAGATCGCCTGCGCGGCGAAGTTCGGGAGCACCATGCCGTAGCGGCCGGTCTGCCGGGGACCGACCGTATTGAAGAAGCGGGCGATGATGACGGGCACGTGCTTCTCGCGCCAGTAGGCCAGCGCGAGCCATTCGTCGAGCGCCTTGGAACAGGCGTATGCCCACCGGGAGTGGGTCGTGGGACCGAGCTTGAGATCGTCATCTTCGCTGAAGGGAATCTTGATTCCCTTGCCGTAGACTTCGGATGTGGATGCGATGACCACGAGCTTCTGCTTCTTCGCGCAGGCGCCAAGCACCACCTCGGTGCCACGGACGTTGGTCTCGATCGTGTGCACGGGACGCTCGACAATGAGCCGGACGCCGACCGCGGCCGCGAGGTGCACGGTCACGTCGCAGCGGTCCACGAGTTCAGTCACCAGGGGCACATCGAGCGCGGAGCCGATTCGATACTCGAAGTTCGGCCGGCCGACGAGATGGGCGAGATTATCCATCGTTCCGGTCGAAAGATCGTCCAGCACGAGCACCCGGTCGCCGCGGTCGAGCAGGCGTTCCGCGAGGTGCGATCCGATGAATCCTGCGCCGCCAGTGATGAAGACCTTCATGGTGCCACCGTGGTTGAATTTGACCCGTGCGCCATCAGCCCTGATCCCTTAACCCCTAACACCTAACATCTAATTCCTGGCCCCCAACACCGTCCGAGTGTCCAGTTTCTCGAGTACCGCCGCATCCTGTCTCCGCTCCGCGGTGCGCCGCACGATATCCAGGTAGCGGGGAATCACCGCACTCTCCGACCAGCGCTCCAGAAACGCCTGGTAACCCGCCCTGGCCAGCCGGGTGCGGTGCGCCGCATCGGATTGCAGCCGGCGCATCGCGGCCAGCAGTTCCTCTCGGGTGCTGAAGAGCTCACCACCCCCCGAGGCCTCGATGATTTCGGGAAACGGGCCGATCCGTCGCGCAATCACCGGCGTCGATTGCTTGAACGCCTCGATGAGAATGATGCCGAAGGTCTCGAAGCAGACCGACGGGACGATCAGCGCGACCGCATGCTCGTAGTAGCGCCGCAACTCATCGAGCCCGACGCGACCCAGGAACTTGACCCGGTCGAGATTGGCACCCAGCGCGCGAAGTGTCGGCGCGTATTCGCCGTCTCCCGCGATGAGGAGATCGGCATCGGGATATTCTGCGAAGAGCGGAATGACATCGTCCAGCCCCTTGATCTTTTCCAGCCGTCCGACGAACAGGAAGTAAGGCCGCTGGTGCGGCCGCTCGCCCCCGACCGACGACCCGCCCTGCTCGGGATCCGGCAGGAAATACGGCAGCACTTCCATCTCGCGCGGAAAACCAAACTCCCGATGCTTCGCCCGGCTGAACTCGCTCATCGCGATGAACGTGTCCACATGGTGGAGCTCGCGTTCCAGGAGACCGGTCGCGCGCCACACCTGCGGCGGGCGATGATAGCTCAGCTGACACCGCACGCATTCCCGTCCCGTGCACACCTCTTTGCCGTTTCGCCAGAGCACGTGCGTCGGGCAGACCAGCCAATGCTCATGCGCCATGTAGAGCTTGAGGGCATGGCCGTATCGAAAAAGTCCGGGACCGCCGACGAGCGACGCATTGTGAAAATTGATGACGTCGAAGCGCCCCTCGTCGAGGATCTGCTCGAGCCGGGCGCCGTTGAGCACCGGACGTCCGAGCTGCTGGGTAAGCAGACAGGAAAGAGTCCCGACTCCGCTTCGAAGTCCGATGACTTCCAGTCCGGCCGGCTCCTGCGCCGGAGCGGGCTCCGCGCCTTTGTGCAGCGCATTGTACGCGTCCACGTCGTGAATCACTGTGACGTGATGCCCGGCCCGCACCAGGCCGCGCGCCAGGCGCTGGATGCCGATGCCATCTCCGCCAAAATTGTAGGGCGGGTAGAAGGTGGTGACGAACGCGAAGCGGAGACCCGTCACGCCGCGGCCTCCCGTAAAGCATCGAGTGCCGCGCGTCCCCCGCGCGCCCAGTCGAGCAGGGAGGCGCGCTCTCGGGCCCGGCGCCCCAGTGTTCGCCGCAACGGCTCGTCACTGAGCAGCCGGCTCATGGCCTCGGTCAGTGCGGGAAGGTCCCCCGGGGCGACGAAGATTCCGCCACCTTCGAGCAATTGCGGAAGCGGACTCGCCGTGGTCGCGATGACCGGTGTCCCGCAGGCCGCCGCCTCAACCGCCGGCAGACCGAAGCCTTCGCAGGCCGAAGGCAACAGCAGCGCGATCGCTCCGGAGTGGAGGTGGCGCAGCTCCTCGTCGGGCACGAAGCCAGTCCAGTGCACGAGTGCCTCGGTGCCGGCGGTCGCGATCGCTCGCCTGATTCCAGCCTGGTCGCCGTGGAACACGTCCTTGTCGACCGTCCCCACCAGCAGCAGGTGCGGCGCTCCCCCTTCACTGCGTCGCGCCACCTCGGCGTGCGCCTGCACAATCAGATCGACATGCTTGTGCGGGTTGAATCCGCCCACATAAATGAACCAGCGCGAGCCGTCCGCCAGTCCCACCCGGCGCGCCGCAGCCGCTATCTCGGCACCTGAACCGCTCGGCTGAAACGCAAGCGCCGGCGCCTCGACCGCGACCCGGAGCCGCTCGGGTGCGACGCCCAGCACCTCGGCGATATCCTGCGCGGCGAAGTCCGAGACGGTCAGCACCAGCTTCGATTGCCGCAATGCGAGCCCGACCTTGAGCTTCCAGAAGAGCCGGGCCCGGGCCGAAGGCAACGTCAGTTCAGGAAACCGTTCGGCGATCGCGTCATGCACCGTGACGACGGCGGCCTGTCCGGGCGGCAAGGGGAAATAGGTGTAGACGGATGGAAAGAAGAATACGTCCACCGACTCCCGCCACACCGCGCGGGTCAGGCGCAGCATGTCACCAGGCGAGCGGTAGCCATCGGCGGCGGCCGCTGCGGTCGGCGCCTGCCGCTGCGCCACCGGCAGCGCCACCACGTTCGGCGCCTTGAGGTCGAAACACTCCGCCGAGCGCGGATCGAGGAAGCAGACGAACTCATCGTCGGGCGCGAGCGCCGTCATCGCGGGGACCAGGTGCCGGGTGAAGCGCCCGTATCCTCTGCCATTCGACCAGCAGGTCGCGTCCACACCGATGCGCATGCGCTTCAGCGGCTGGCCGGCGCGGCGCCGAGGTGCTGCTCCTCGATTTTCTGTTCTTCGTGGTACTCGAAATCGGTGTTGACCGCCCACAGGTCGTGCGAGGCGCCCATCATGTTCCACACGGCCATCATCGCCGTGAGCATCGAGTGGTCCTGGTTGTTGTACTTGTGCATGCCGTTGCGGCCGACGGTGTGCAGATTCGAGATTGGATCGATGTAGGTACGCACGGCGTCGAGACACTCGCGATACTTGGAATCGTAGATCGGATACGCCTTCGGCATGCGAATCACCGCGCCGTCCTTCACGTCCGAGGCTTTGGCGAGTCCGAGCTGCTCCAGTTCCCTGGATGCCTGGGCGATCAGGTCCGCATCACTGCTTTCCCAAAGGCCATCCCCCTTGAAGCAGAAATATTCCATGCCGAGGCAGGTCTTTCCCGGCTCGGGGACCATGGCCATCGACCAGTTGTTGAAATTCTGGATGCGGCCGACCTTCACGCCCGGCGTGTGGATGTAGATCCAGTTATCGGGGAAGAGATCCTGACGGTCGAGGATCAGGGCCACCACCAGAAAATCCCGGTAGGCGAGTCCTTCAGCAGCCTTGGCGATCGGCGCCGGCGCGACCGGATCCAGTGCCCGCACCAGTGAGCGGACCGGCATGGTGGAGATTACGTGGTCGGCCTCGAACCGACGCTCACCATCCGGCGTGCGAGTGCGCACGGCTACCGCACGGCCGTTTTCTACCTCGATGGCGTAGGCGTGGTGCCGCATGTGCACCGGATTCCCGGTCTCTACGATCTTGTCCCGGCACATCTCCCACATCTGGCCGGGCCCGAGGCGAGGATACTGGAATTCGTTGATCAGGCTCTTGATGTTGTTCGAGCGCTTGGTGAGTGCGGTGGCAGAGAGAATCGCCTTCGCGAGCGAAAGCCCCTGGATCCGTTGCGCCGCCCACTCGGCCCGGATTTCAGTGCATGGAATGCCCCACACCTTTTCCGTGTAGGTCTTGAAGAAGATCATGAACAGCCGCTTGCCAAAGCGGTTGGTGACCCACTGCTCGAAGTTTTCCTCGACTTCCGACGGCCACCAGTGCCAGCGCAGGTAGCTGGCGACAATCATGCACGCATTGATGATTCCGAGTCCCTGCAGGGCATTCGACGCCTTGAGCGGATAGTCGAAGTAGCGACCGTTGTAGTGAATCCGGGAGAGCCGTGGTACCGAGATGAATTCCTTGCCCAGGATCTCGTGCCAGAGCGCTTCGACCGGCGCGATCTTGGTGAAGAATCGGTGGCCACCGATATCGAACCGGAAGCCTTTGTACTGGGCGGTCCGTGAGATGCCCCCGACCATGTCATCGCCCTCGAGCACGGTAACCCTGCGGCCAGCCTTGGCCAGCATGTAAGCGGCGGTGAGGCCCGCGGGGCCGGCCCCGATGACCACGGTGTGGTCATCCGGCGCGAGCGGATCGGTTTTCCGCGGAGAAGGCGTCAATGAATCCATGCTGGCACTGTTCACGCGAGTCTGTTCCGTCTCAGGGGTCGGTGGCGCGCACAACGTCGGGACATCAGCACAACCTCAGCAGACCTTTCCGAGCGCGTCGCCCGGACCCATCCAGTAGCCTACGACCTCTCCGGCGGCCCACGCCGTGGCGAAGACGGTCAGCAGCGGAAGTGACCTGATCAGTTGCGCCCGATGGGCGCCCTTCCGCCAGACTGTCGAGACCACACGGTAGAAAATGAGCGGCGGGAGCGCGAATGCCGCTGCGCCATAGGCCAGCCGCCGTCCCGCCGGTGCGCCTGCCACCCGTCCCCCCGCATACGATCTCGAGTACAGATAGCGCTGCGAGGTGTATTCCCAGATCGTGTAGTGCTTCTTGTGCCCGACACGTATCGCCGGCCGGCAGACCAGCGTCACGCCATTCTCACGCAACGTGTCGTGAAGGTAGTTCTCCCAGCGACCCGCGCGCGTCACATCCCGGTAGCGCTGCAGCAGCGAGCGCCGGTACACGGTGTTGTTGCCGGTCAGGCCGGCCACCGGGCCTTCGGGCAGCGGCGGCAGCAGCTGGCTGTATTCGCAGAGGAACGCGGCCCAGTCGACCAGCCGCTCCGTCGCCGCGTTCTCGACCGAGCCACCAACGACTTCCTCGCCCCGGGCCTGTGCGTCCAGCAGCTGGCGAGCCCAGCCCGCCGGTACCAGCACGTGATCCTCGATGACGGCGACGGAATCCGCAGTCGCGCGGTCAAACGCCATCGCGCGCATATCGGGAATAGTGGTGCCCGGTTCGGCGGGAATCAGCGTGACTTTCGGAAATCGCCGGCGTACCTCGGCGCGTACCGTTTCGCCGATCCGGTCCACAACCAGTATTTCGAGGCCGACCCCTGGCTCCTGGCGCTCGAGCGCTTCGAGACAACCGGTCAGATCGCCGAGTCCATTGACCGAGGGCACTACGACTGAAAGCTGAGCTGCCGCCACTCACCCATCCTTCGCGGGAGAAACCGCCGGACCTTCGAGATAACCCGCCGCTTCACCCAGCGACCAGGCGCCGAGAAACACGAAGGTCGCGGGAAGCGCACGCATGAAGCTCCAACCGTCCCGCCGTCCCGCAGCGCCGGCGACTCTCCAGGTGAGCACCAGCGGAAGCACCGCGCTCTTGATCAGCTGCCCCCAGCGGTTGACACCGCGCTCCTCGGCCAGCCGCTTTCGCGCGTAAGCGAACCCGTGGCGGTACCGATCGCGACAGAACGACGCCAGGCCGTACTGCTTGTTCTGCAGGATTCTCGCGTCGGGCACGAACCGGAGCCGCGCGCCGCGCGCCGCGAGGCGCTGATGGGCGACATTCTCCCATTCTCCGCGAAGGGCCCAGGACGCCACATCGCCGACGACCGACCGGGCATAGGCGACGTTGGCGCCAGTCAGGAGTGCGGCGCCTTCCGACGCATCGGATCTTCCACAGTCGAAGAACCCGTACTCCGCGAAGTATGCCGCGCAATCGATGGCCCGCTCCCGGCGGGCATTCCCCATTCCGCCCCCGACAACGTCCGCGCCGCCGGCCGCGGCATCGACCAGTGCCTGAAGCCAGCCGTCTCCCGCAACACAGTGATCCTCGGTCAAAGCGACGAGCGCTCCGTGAGCGGCCGCGAGTCCGATTCCCCTCAGCACAGGGATGTCGGCATCCGGCGGTGCCACGACGAACCGGGCGCCTGGCCGGGAACGGGAAAGGGCCTCGACCTCGTCAGGCGTACCGGCACGTGAGACGATCAGCTCTCCGCCCAGAGTCCGGCATTGCGGCTCGATCGATCGGAGGCACGCGTCGAGCAGATCCAGCTCACGGTTCGAAGCGATGACGACTGACAGGCGGACCGGTTTTGGATCGACCGGGGCCGGACCGACCTCAGCGCCCACGTTCGGGCTCGGTCACTCCGCGGGCGTTGAGCGCTGCGGCCCAGTCGACTTCGCCGTCCCCAGTGCGTGACCCGTTGGTAAAGAGACAGGAGCGTCGGATCAGAACCTCGGACCAGTTCTCCTTGGACGCGGCGAGCTCTTCCGTAAGAGTCACGATGTCGGCGGAGGTCTGGGTCGCGCCGAGGCGCTTGAGTTCGGCGAGCGTCATGCCGGCATCCGCTGGAACGAAGCGAACCGCGGGATACTGACGCCCGAGCGCCAGCAGCTCAGTCGCTGGACCGGGACGAACCACCAGAACTTCGACATCGAGCTCCCGGCAAGCCGGAACCAGGGCCGTCAGCGCGGCGTCGAGGAGGGCGTGGTCAGACAGGGACGCGAGGACCACGGACCGGCTCGGACTACTCGCCATTGCATGACTCCGGTGAACCTCGGTACGGCATCGAAGGACTCGGCTCGATCGTACCGCGAACCGGGGAGCTGTAAAATCCGCTCCCGCCTGCTTTGACCCTCGAAGAAACGATCAGCGATCGATCAGGCAAGTGTAGTGCCACTACCGGGTGGTTCGGGCGTCCAGGATGAACCTGAGCGGGCCTCAGACATCGAGGCTCATAGGATTGCCAATGAAGGATTTACCTCACGTTGTGCGGCAGCCCGTGAGGCTCCATCCCGTTCCCCGCCAAACCTACTTCCGTTGTGGCTGGACTCTGGTGGAATCAGCCCGATATCGGGCAATCGCCACGCATGCGTCCGGGCTTCCCGAGCCGCCGCCTACGTGAAAAATGTAGGTACGCGGTGGAAAGGTGCCTGTGAGCTCCAAGTCGTGGCAGTGATCTGCCAGCAGCTTGCTGAAGTTCTCGACCTCGAAGCGCGTCGTCCGACCCAGCAGAACATAGTCGATGCCACGTTCCTTAAGACCGGGCAGGAATTGCAACGAGTCCGCCCGGAAGATTTCCGCCGCATAGGCGGTCTTTCGTCCGGAGTACCACGCCCAGGTGGCTTCCTTCACCGCGTAGAAAACGGCATCGGGGGGAGTTTGCTGTCCAGCGAACTGCGCCGCGGCCACGAACGACCGCATGTCGGGAGACATGCATCCGGCGGAGAAGCCTCCGCGAGAGCGGTCGCAGTCCCGAAGTTCGTGCCGGTCGTGCGCATAACCTCTGAAGCCCTGGACGACCAGGAGAAGCGAGAAGGCCACCGCGAAGACCCAGCCAACAGTGCGATGGTACCGACGACCCAGATGATCCCCACCCACGAAAATCGCGAGGATGACGAGGGGAATAATCGGCATCAGGAAGCGGGGAGACCACCACGCCCAGATTGTGAGCATGCCGGCGTAGGCGAACAGGAAGACTGCCGCGACGCGCCACCGTTTCCAGCAGATCCAGAGACCCAGACTGCCCAGTCCGACCACGACCGCAATCCAGAGCACATTGTCGAGCAGCGTGCTGGGCGTGGTGGGAAGACTCAGCGCGCGCTCGATGTCCACCGTGACGTAATGGCTGGTCTGGCGGAGAGCCCGGAGCAGGCGCATCGGGACAACACTTCGCATCGATCCGGGCCGACCGATGGCGTCCGCCACATAGGAACGGCCACGCACCTGGATCGGTGAAAGCACCGTCCAGAGCAGCCAGGTCCCGGCCGTCGCAGCGGCCGCAGCCGCAAAGATGCCGACCGTCCGGTAGCGGCGCTCCAGAAGGAAAACGAGCAGCAACGCGGCGATCATGGCGAGACCGGGGCTTCGAACCAGGGCGGCGCAGATAGCCGCCGTACCGGCAAGGAGCGCCTGCCCCGTGGAAGACGGGCGGACCGCCATGGCCCAGAGTGTCAGGGCGATAAAGCCGAGAAAGACCGGCTCGGCGATTACTTCTCCGGAATACTCGAGGAGGGGAACGTTGAAGGCGAGTGCCGCGAGCACCAGCAACGCGAGATTGGGAGACCAGAGCCTCCGGACGACGTCGAAAAAGAGGGCCAGTGCCAGGGTCGAGGCCAGCAACCCGACGGCTATGTAAACATCCAGATGGTCCCCGAACACCGCACTCGCGCCGGCCAGAATTGCGGGATAGCCGGGAGGATATTGAGAGTGGATGGGGTTGCCGACGATGTGCGCGTCGACATAATGAAACGACCGGAGGGATCGGGCGAGCAGGAGATAGAGCGCGTCGTCGTTCCGGAGCAGGATGGCCGGCATGCGGATCGACCAGGCCAGCCACCCGAAAACCGCCAGGAGAATTCCCGCCCCCAGCCAGTGGCGCGACGTGGTCGGAGCAACCTCGGCCGGCATGACGCCGATGGGCGCTTCGATGGGCGCGCTGGGGGAACGGGGCTCGGTGGCGATCATTTAGCCCATGTTGGGCAATGGTGATGCCAGCCGACTCCTGTCGCAGCCGCGATCGTGGAGGACTCAGCCTCCTGGCTGTTGCGTATGGACCACAACACAAGCGATGCTGTCACAGTATTCTTGGAAGGCGAGGAGGCACGGCAACAGCCGAAGCCGGAATGCCGGGCCTTCACCACGGTTTCGATCTAGAACTTCACCTTGAGCAGAAATCCCGAGGCAGACTCGGATCGGGAGAGAATTGTCGCGCCACCCTCCTTCAGCGACCGGAGCAGTTCCGTGCCCACCGCCGGTTTGAATGACGAGACCAGTACCCATGCCGGCTCGAGACCCGCCGCGATTCTGATTCGTCGCCTCTCGTTGTCCGCCCAGCCGGTATCGGGACGCTCGGCACCCCCCGGTTCCTCAAGCGTAGGGCCGGTCCCCGCGGGAATTCCGATCAGTTCCTGGAAGTCGGCCTCCCGAAACTGCAGCGAATCCCCTTCGTTGGCGACCGCCCGGCCCCTTGTGGGCGCATTACGGAATGCAGGGCCAGAAGATCCGACCAGCTCGGTGAGTCTGCCGATCCGGAGGAGATCAGGGGCGCTCCAGTCGGTCGAGTAGAAGGCCCAGCTGGGGACGCTGCGTGAGAAGACGTATATCGCTTCTCCGCGGCGATGTTCCCTCGCGAACATTTTTGTGAGCGAGCGCACATCTTCCTGTTCGCTGGGGGCTATGAAGCCGTGAATGGCTCCGCGGAGCGGGAGGAGGAGGATTGCACCGCTTACCACCAATAGTGCCACCGTGCGCGCCCCGCGCTCGAGCCGAGCCGTGAATCCATCGAGTCCAGCTGCAAGGAGCAGGATGGTGAGCGGACTCGCGAAGAGCATGAGACGGGGAGCTATCGGGTAGCGATGAACCATGGAGGCGGCCACCGCCGCCAGCGGCGGCACGACGAGCAGCATCAGAATGGGAACTCCGCGCGTTCGCGCGAGCCGGACCGCGCCCGCGGCGCAGCCGAGCAGCAGCGCCAGCCCGACTGTCGCTCTCCATGATCCACCATCGCCGACAAAGATGCCCTGCATCGTGGTGCCGAATGCGCTCGCGGCGCGGGAGGCCAGATGCGGTTCGAGTGGGGAGAGAAAGCTTGAGGCCCAATAGGTCTGCAGATAAGGGTTGCTGGCCGCTGGCCTGATGAAAGCGACATAGACGACGCCGAAAGTGCAGGCCCAGGCAGTGCCTGTGAAGAGAAGTCGGCGGCGACTTTCCCGGCCGGCCCAGATACCGGGGGTGAACAGCAACGCGGCGCCAGCCCCGGCGAGCACCAGGAACGCCGGGGCGGAAGCGAGTACGGCGAAGACGCCGGTCAGGCCGAGCCTGCGCCACGGCTTCGGCGATTCAGAATCGGCAATGACGACGAGGACGGCGTTGACGACGATCAGCGTCACCAGCGCGTCCACGACGTATGGTTTGACTTCGTTCGAGTAGTAGATCAGCAGTGGGGAGAGAACCGCCATCGCGAGCGCGACAAGCGCGGGAAGTGTGTCGAGCAGGTTGCGAGCGGTCCGCCAGAGCAGCACCAGCAGCAGCACGCCACAGACGAGCGGCAACAGCCGGAGCGAGGCTTCGTTCATCCCTCCGACAGTGATGGAGAGCCGCGTGGCCCAGAGAAAGGGAATCGGCGCGGATTGATCGTCGGTGAGCGGCTTGAGGAGCTGGACGAAGGAGCGTGAGCCGATGTTGAGCGACAGCATCGCTTCGTCGAGCCAGAGCGGACGGAAGTGAAAGTACGCGCGAAGCCGGAGCAGTGCTCCCAGCACGATCAGAGTGCCGGGAGCCAGCCTCAACCAGCGTTGGGTGCGGGTGGCCGAGGGATCAGGATTCGCCAACCGGCGTCGCCTCGAGAGCGGCTGCGGCGGCAGAGCGGCGCGGTGGGAAAAGGTTGAATCGCACGATGTGACAGAGCGCCGCCACGCCGTCTTTCCATCCGATCTTCTTTCCCTCGGCGTACGTTCGGCCCGCGTAGGATATCGGAATCTCCCAGATCCGGGCTCGCGCCTGGGCCAGCCGAGCGGTGATCTCCGGTTCGAACCCGAAGCGGTTGCTGGTGAGAACGAGTGACTTGAGCAGGGGAGCCCGCACCATCTTGTAGCAGGTCTCCATGTCCGTGAGGTTGAGATCGGTGAACATGTTCGAGAGCAGCGTCAGCACCCGATTGCCGACCGAATGCCAGAAGAAAAGCACGCGGTGCTCGGCACCCAGGAAGCGGGATCCGAAAACCGCATCCGCCTTGCCGCGTGCGATCGGCTCCAGCAGTCGGGGGAGCTCGGCCGGATCATACTCCAGATCCGCATCCTGGACGACGATAACGGCCTTGGTGGCGTAGCTGATCCCCGTACGGATCGCCGCGCCCTTGCCCCGATTCTGCGGGTGGTGCGCGACGATATCTACCAGCCCTTCGGCCTTGAGCTGATCCAGCACGGCGCCGGTGCGGTCCTTCGAGGCATCGTTGACGGCGATGATCTCGATATCCAGCGGGACGGTCCGCACCCGTTCCATCAGGGCGCGCACCGTTCGTTCTTCATTGTAGGCAGGGACGATCACCGACACGCCCAGCGGCGGAGCCATCAGGACTCTCCCATTGATCGGGTTTTCGCTTCAGGGCCGCGCGGAGAGCGGGGCTGCAGCCGGTACTTTCGGGACTCGTACTGCGCCCGGTTTGGCAAATCGCATGCCCTCTGCCCCGCCCAGGTTTCCGGGGTATGAGCATTCGCCCTGTTTCATATGAACGCCTGCCGCTCTGGAACACGAGCGAAGAGCAGTCAGGTCTCGGGAGCGCAACTGTAGGTGGCGTATCACTTGCAGTTCCGGACATCCACTCAGGCAGCCCTCAAACATCGTGAACCCGGGGAGCGAAGTCCATGGCAGCGCCGCTTCCCCACGAATCGACGTCATGAATCCCGACCGAAAAAAGTCCGCCAGGCGGCACCTGCTCACGATCGCACTGGAAGACTATTACCAGGTCGGCGCGTTCAACCACCTGATCCAGCAGGGTCAGTGGTATCGATTTGAAACCCGCATCGAGCGGAATACCCGGCGCGCGCTCGATCTGCTCGATGAATTTGGGGTCCAAGCCACCTTCTTCGTACTCGGATGGGTGGCTGACACAATGCCTGAGCTGGTGCGCGAGGTATCGAATCGCGGGCACGAAGTCGCCAGCAAAGGCTATTACCACCGCAGTATCCAACAGATGTCTCCCGCGGAGTTCCGGGACGATCTCGCGCGGGCGCGTGAGGCACTCGCCCGGGCCAGCGGACAACGCATCCTCGGCTATCGCGTCGCCGATGAATGGTTCACTCCGGCGGACCTGTGGGCGCTCGATGTTCTGGCCCGCGAAGGCTACGAATACGATTCAAGTATCGCACCGCGGCTCCGGCAGTTCGCGCACGAGCCGTGGCGGCGTTTTCCCCACACGCACCAGTTCGCGGACCAGACGCTCTGGGAATTTCCGATCAGCTCCGCCGACGTGCTGGGCTGGCTGATTCCGGTGGCGGGCGGCAACTACATGCGGCAGTTCCCGGCATTTCTGGTCCGTCGTGCGCTCTCGCATTGGGACCGCACTTACACCGCGCCATTCACCATGTACTTCCACGTCTGGGAACTCGACCCGGACCAGCCGAAAATCAGCGCGGCAGCGTTCCATCAGCGGGTACGACAGTACCGGCACCTCGATCGTGTGCCGGAGCAGCTTCGATATTACTTCGATCGCTACCGATTCACCGGAATCGCATCGCACCTTGGGCTGAGCACGTTCCCTTCGGCGGCGGTGGTCGCGGAGAATGCCCTCGCCTCGGCAGCGAACCGCGCGCTGGCTGCGCGCATTCCGGCCGTTCCGAGTCTCGCCCTCACCAGGACTTCGCCATCGGTGCCGCGAGAGACCATAACAGTCGTGATCCCCTGCTTCAACGAAGAACTGGTACTGCCGTACCTCGGCAACACGCTTCGAAGCGTGCAGCACGTACTGCGGGATCGGTACGATCTGCATTTTATTTTCGTGGACGACCGAAGCACCGACGACACCCGCGTGGTGCTCGAAAATGTATTCGGCGACTGGGCGGAATGCAGGATTCTCCGGCACGAGCGCAACCAGGGCGTCGCAGCAGCCATCCGCACGGGGCTCCGGCATGCGGAGACGGAGATCGTCTGCTCCATCGATTGTGACTGCACCTACGATCCGCACGAGCTGGGCAGGATGATTCCGCTCCTGACGGAGGAAGTGGACATGGTTACCGCTTCCCCCTATCATCGCGAGGGCACGGTGCGGAACGTTCCCGAGTGGCGCCTCATGCTCTCACGCACGCTCTCGAAACTCTACCGGATCGTGCTGCATCAGAAGCTTGACACGTACACGAGCTGCTTCCGCGTCTATCGTCGCAGCACGACCACCGGGGTGCCGGTCCGGGAGATGGGATTCCTGGGAATCGCGGAGCTGCTTGGACGGCTCGATCTGTCAGGAGCGCGTGTGGTGGAGTTTCCGACTACACTCGAGGTCAGAGTTCTGGGCGCCTCGAAGATGAAAATCTTCCGGACCATCTTCGGCCACCTGAGGTTGCTCAGCCGCCTCGCGACGATTCGCATGTTTCAGCCACGGCCCGGCCCGCGGCCCCGAGTGAACGAAGCCGATCAACCGACGCCTGTCCCCCGATCGAACGTTGCCCGACACCACGTCTAGTCTCGGTATCGTGGGCGGCGGCGTCCTCGGTATGACGCTGGCCCTCCGGCTTCACGGGCAGGGGCATCGTGTGACGCTGATCGAGGGTGCATCCGCTCCGGGCGGTCTCGCCGCAACCCAGCAAATCGGTGGCTATACCTGGGATCGGTTCTATCACGTGATCCTGCTATCCGACCTCAATCTGCGGGGGCTGCTGGCGGAGCTGGGGCTCGAAGAGCAACTGCGGTGGGGGAATACCCGCACCGGCTTTTTCACCGGTGGACGGCTGCTCTCCTTTTCCACGACGCTCGACTTCTTCCTCTTTCCACCGCTCTCCCTGGTCGACAAGGCAAGGCTCGCGGGAACGATTCTGCACGCCTCCCGAATCCGCGACGGCCGCTCGCTCGAGCGGATCCCCGTGACCGACTGGCTTCGACGGCTGTCGGGGCGCCGCACCTTCGAGCGGATCTGGCTCCCACTGCTCAAGAGCAAGCTCGGGGAGAACTACCGGATCGCGAGCGCATCATTCATCTGGGCGATTATCGCGAGGATGTACGCCGCGCGCCGGTCCGGACTCAAGCGAGAGATGTTCGGGTATGTGGATGGTGGATACGCCCTGGTCCTCAGCCGACTTCGCGCTCGCCTGGAAGCGGCCGGCGTGGAGATCAGGTGCGGACAGAGGGTGAACGAAGTGCTGAGCGTCGGCGAAGGCGCGGAGCTCGTGCTCGCCGACGGAAGCAGGGCGGACTTCGATGACGTGATCCTCACGGTGCCCTGCGGCGCGGTGTCCCGGCTCTGCCCCACCCTCCCTCCGGCCGCGCGCGAGCGCCTCGACGGCGTCGTCTACCAGGGGATCATCTGCGCGTCCGTGCTCCTGCGCCAGCCGCTCGCGCAATATTACGTCACCAATATCACGGAGTCGTGGGTTCCCTTTACAGCCGTCATCGAGATGACGACCCTCGTGGACCGCGCCGCATTTGGTGGCAACGCGCTCGTCTACCTTCCGCTCTATCTCACCGCAGATGATCCCCGCTGGCAGCGAACCGACGCCGAGATCCGGGAAGCGTTTCTCGCCGCCCTGCAGCGCATGTACCCGGAGTTCCGTCAGGAAGACGTGCTCGCCTTTGAAGTCTCGCGGGTACGCGAGGTACTCGCGGTCTCCACGCTGGACTACACGGAGCGAAGCCTGCCCCCCGTGGCTTCCGGCATCGACCACGTGTACGTGGTCAACTCCGCGCAGATTATCAATGGAACGCTCAACCTGAACGAGACCGTGGGTCTCGCGAATGCCAAGGCGGCCGAACTCGCCCCCCTTCTGAAGCGGCACCGCGCCGCGGAGGCGCCGGCGTGAGTCCCGACGACGCGACCAGCCGGCCGCTTGCGAGTGTCTCGCTCGACGTCGACAATCTCTGGTCCTATCAAAAGACGCATGGTGACGCGGGGTGGGAATCGCGCCCGTCCTATCTCGATATCTTCCTGCCCCATGCGCTCGACGCGCTCGACGAGCTGGGACTTCGAATCACTTTTTTTCTCGTCGGCATCGATGCCGAGCAGCCGGCGAACGGTGCCTCGCTTCGCGCCGTGACCGCGCGCGGGCACGAGGTCGGCAATCATTCGTTCGAGCATGAGCCCTGGCTGCACCTCTATGACCGCTCGCGGCTCGAGGCGGAGATCGGCCGGGCCGAGGACTCGATCGCCGAGGCGACCGGCGAGCGTCCCATCGGATTCCGCGGCCCGGGGTATAGCTGGAGTCCTGCTCTGCTCGAGGTCCTGGCAGCGCGGGGTTATCTGTACGATGCTTCGACCTTGCCGACCTACCTCGGGCCCTTTGCGCGCACCTACTATTTCTGGAATGCACACCTGAGCGCGGCGCAGAAGGCCGAGCGGGCTTCGTTGTTCGGCTCCTTCGGGGACGGGCTGCGGCCGCTCAAGCCATATCGGTGGCAGCTGGATAGCGGCAGCATGCTGCTCGAGATCCCGGTCACCACGTTTCCTGGAATCAAGACTCCGTTCCACCTGAGCTACCTGCTGTTCCTCAGCCGATTCTCCGAGGAACTGATGGTGGGCTACCTTCGAACCGCGCTGGCCGCATGCCGGCTCACCGGCATCGAACCGAGTTTTCTTCTGCACCCTCTCGATCTGCTCGGTGGAGATCAGGTTCCGCAACTCGCGTTCTTTCCCGGCATGGATCTCACCGGCCGGAGGAAGGTCGAGCTCTTTCATCGAGTGCTTCGCGTACTGGGCGAGCACTATACCCTGGTCAACATGAGCACCCACGCCCGTTCCCTGCTCGCCCGGCCGCGCCTTCGCACACTGGTCCCCGCGGCGACTGCGGTGGCCGGCGTGCCCTCGGCGCTCGGATAGCCCGGCATGTGCGGCATCGTCGGAATCCTGAATCGAAACGGACAGCCGGTTGATTCACCGCTGCTGGCCTACATGGCCAGCGCACTGGATCACCGCGGGCCCGACGACGAAGGGCAATACATCGACGGCGCGCTCGGCTTCCATCATAAGCGGCTGGCGATCATCGACCTGACATCGGGCCACCAGCCGATGACCTCGGGACGGTTCACGATTGCGTACAATGGTGAGATCTACAACTACCTCGAGCTGCGGGATGAACTGATCGCGCGCGGGCACGAGTTCCATACGACGTCCGATACCGAAGTCATCCTGGCGATGTATGAGGCATTCGGACCCGCGTGCGTCGAGCGCATGAATGGGATGTTCGCCTTTCTCCTGCACGACCGAGTGCGGGGGCAGCTCTTCGCCGCGCGCGACCGCTTCGGCATCAAACCGCTCTATCTCTACGAGAACCGCGATGTCGTCCTCTTCGCTTCGGAGATCAAAGCGCTGCTCCGCCACCCGGCGGTGCCCGCCGAATCCGACCCCGAGGCGCTCCGCGACTACCTGACTTTTCAGTACGTGCTCGGTGCGGGAACGATGTTCCGGGACATCAGAAAAGTGCTCCCCGGGCACTACCTGCTGGTGGATCTCGGTACTGGGCGGCTCCGATCACGGCAGTACTGGGAGCCCAACTTCACGATCGACCCGTACCACACCGAAGAGTATTTCGTCGAACAACTGCGTGCGCTGCTCGAGGATGCGGTGCGATTGCAGCTGCGGAGCGACGTGCCGGTCGGGACGTACCTGAGCGGCGGCCTGGATTCGAGCATCGTGACGATGCTCGCCGCGCGGATCTCCGGAGTCGGGCACGATGCGTTTACGGGTTCGTTCCGGGAGGGCCCCGAGTTCGATGAGAGTGATTACGCGCGCGATATCGCCGCAGCGTGCGGCGCCACCATGCACGAAATCATTCCGACACAGCAGGAATTCGTCGCACTACTGCCGCGTCTCATCTATCACATGGACGAACCGGTGGCCGGGCCAGGCCTCTTTCCGCAGTACATCGTGTCGCGCTACGCGGCACGTCACGTGAAAGTCGTGCTCGGCGGACAAGGCGGGGACGAGGTCTTCGGCGGCTACACACGGTACCTGGTGGCGTACTTCGAGCAGGCGCTCAAAGGCGCCATCTCGGAGAACAATGAAGAGGCCGAGCACATCGTCTCGCTGCAGTCGATCGTGCCGAATCTGCCGGCGCTTCGGGAATACGTGCCGATGCTTCGTCAGTTCTGGCGCCAGGGCGTCTTCGAGCCGATGGATCAGCGCTACTTCCGCCTCGTCGACCGGAGCGGCGGAGCGTTGAGCTTGTATACGCCGGCGTATCGTGACAGCTACAAGGTCGAGGCGATCTTCGAGCGTTTCTCCGCCGTGTTCAACCATCCCGAGACGAAGTCGTATTTCAACAAGATGACGCATTACGATCTCGTCACCGGCTTGCCCGCGCTCCTGCAGGTCGAGGATCGGGTGACGATGGCCGTCTCACTCGAGTCCCGGGTGCCGCTGCTCGATCATCGGTTGTGCGACCTGCTCACCAGCATGCCTCCGCGGCTCAAGTTCCAGGGTGGCGAGCTCAAGTATGCGCTCAAGCGCGCGGTACGCCCCATCGTCCCGCCCCGGATCGTCGACCGGCGCGACAAGATGGGCTTTCCGGTGCCGCTCCACCTGTGGGCGCGCGGCGAGTCCCGAGATTTCTTCGGCGACCTCCTGCTCTCCCGCACCTGCCGGGAACGCGGCATTTTCGAGGCCGCGGAAATCGAAAAACTGATGGACTACGAGACGGCGTTCAGCCGCCGGCTGTGGGGTCTGCTCAACCTCGAGCTCTGGCATCGAGAGTTCATCGACGCGCCGCCCGCCGCGGCGGGCCCCTCACAGACAACCTTCGGGGAACGAGCGGGGGGGTCGCGGTTATAAGAGTCAGTCCCCCGACAGGAGCCCGCGGGTTCGCCATGGCGCAAAGTCGACGCATCAGACAGATCGCTGGCTCAATCTCCCCCGGGTCGATGCCTGGCGTGGGTCCCCGCCCTCTCGCACCGCTCTTCCCCGAAATCGGCGTCATCGGCATGGTCCCCACGCGGTGGGACTCGTCGTGGAGCTCGCGCCATTTCGTGCTCTCCAGGCTAAGCCAATATTTTCAGGTCGTCTGGATGAATCCGGCGCACGGTGTCCGGGATCTCCTGAACAAGGGCAAAATCGTCCATCGGAAGCAGGAGTTTTCTCCGGTCCCGGGACTCCGTGTCTACACGCCGGAGCCCTGGTTGCCGCGGGTACACGGTTTTTCCTGGGTGGGGAGCCAGACGTTCCGGCGCCGTCTGCAGCGCGCCCGTTCGCTCCTGACCAGCCGCGGAGCCACGAAGGTGGTGCTCTACCTGTGGCGCCCCGAATTCGCCCCGGCCCTCGACGCGCTGCAGCACGAGCTGAGCTGCTATCACATCGACGACGAGTATTCATTTTCCGACGTCGAGCTACCGATCGCCGACCCAGAAGAGCGCCTGATCGGCGCCGTGGACCAGGTCTTCATTACTTCTCAGGCGATGCTGGAAAAGAAGGGGGGGATCAACCGGCGAACCTCGGTCGTTCCCAACGGAGTCGATTACCGCTCCTACGCTGAGTCCCATCCCGAACCCGACGATCTGGCGGGGATTCCCCATCCGCGCATCGGATACACCGGCCGTCTCAAGCGCGTGCTCAACTGGCCGCTGCTGCTCGAGCTCTCTGCGCGTCATCCGGAATGGCATTTCGTGCTCATCGGTCCCAAGGCCCCGCACCCCGAGATCGAGGCGCCGCTCGCCGAGTTGGAGCAGCGGGCCAACGTGCACATCCTGCCTGGCAAGTCAGTCAAGGACCTGGCGGCGTACCCGCAATATTTCGACGCCTGTCTCATGCCCTACGTCGAGAACGACTATACCAAGTACATCTACCCGATGAAGCTGCATGAATTTCTCGCGAGCGGCACGCCGGTGATCGGTGCGCCCATTCCGGCGCTGCGGGAATTCCAGGGGTTCATCGAGCTCGCCTCGACGACCGACGAGTGGTCGGCGGCCATCGCACGGTGCCTGGATCCTATGCAGAATGGAGCCGACGAGCGCGCGATGCGGCAATCCATCGCCCGGCATCATGACTGGGCGCTGCTGGCTTCTCGCATCGCGGCGACGCTCGCGCACCGGCTCGGCCGCGAGGTCTCCGACCGCTTCACCGCGATTACTGGAGAGCGAATCGATCGGCGCGAAGGCGAACGCCGTCACTTCGAACGCCAGACCTCGGAACTCGTCTGAAGGAACCGTCCGACAGCGCCACATCGGCGGCGAGTCAACGGAAGAGCGTTGCCTCCGCCGATGCCCCGTCAGAACCTTCCGCTCCGCAGCTTCCCCGTCGTCCGATCGAACCCGCGCTTCTCGCTGCACTGCTCACCATCACGTTCGTCGCCGGACTCTGGCTCGCGTATCATCGGTGGATCAATCCCGATGAAGGCGCGCATCTCATGGATGGCGTCTTCGTCACGGACGGGCTGATTCCCACGATCGATTACGAAGCGAGGCAGGTCGGATACGTCTACGTGATCGGCGCCTTCGTGAAGCTGCTGGGGCATGATTTTGCGCGACTGCGGCTTTTCCCCCTCCTGGCCTGGCTCGGTACTGCGCAGCTGATCTACCTGATCGGGGTCCGGCTGTTCAGCCGCCGCGTTGGTCTCGTCGCCGCTGTGCTGTTGCTCCTCACGCCGTTCGCGCTGTTCATGGCGCCCATGGTCAAGACCGAGCCACTGACCGCCTTCCTCTGCACGCTCGGCGTGTATGCCGTCATCCGCGGCGTGCAGGCGGGACCCTGGGCGTGGTGGTATGCCGGAGCAGGCGCGGCGTTTGCCGCGGGCTTTTACGTGCGGCAATCGGCACTGGCCGCGAGTCTGGCCGCGATCGCATACCTCCTGCTCGTCCATCACTCGCGACTGGCCCGGCTCGCGAGTTCGATCGCACTGGTCGGACTAGGCTACGCAGCAGTCTGTGCCGTGGTCATCGGATATTTTTCGACGCATGCTCCGGTCGATCGCGTGCTCGCGGGACCGCTCAATCCGCTGGCATTCGTCACCGAACGCATCCAGCGCATCCGGGGTGAGAGCCCCTCTCCGGCAAGCCGCCTCGCGACGCCACTGCAGGAAACGCAATCAGGCACCGACCCGATCGTCCGCTTCGAGCGGCCCTACCAGTCACTCGCCGACAAACTGCGCTTCGCCTTCGAAGTGGGTGGTATGCTCGCGCCTTTGATCGTCGGCGGCGCGTGTGCGATGGCGTGGATCGCGTTCGTCGCGGGAAGCCGTGAGCACCTCGGTCCACTGGTCACGAATCTCGGGCTGTTCTCGATGTGGTCGCTGATTCTTGCCGCCGCGTATCTTCACTGGGCCACCAGTACCGGGGTCTTTTTTCCGGCCTACGCGATGGAGTTCGTTCCGCCGCTTTCGCTCCTCACTGCGGTCGTGCTGGTCGAAGCGATGCGAAGGCTGCCCGAGGGCGCGGCAACACGAATGCTCGTCGCATCGGGTGTGCTCGCGATCCCGCTGGTCCTCCTGCCCTGGGTCACCGGTCATCCTTCGGCCAGATCCGCCTCGGCCGCCACGACGGTCCTTGTGCTGGGCATATCGGCGTTTGGGGTGACCCGGGGAGAGAGTCGTGACCGGTGGATCCGTGCATTGGTCGTCGGAGTGGTCCTGATCGGCATCGCCGGACTGATTTCGAGCTTCACGGCGTCAGCCGTTGACATCATCCTCGCGGTTCTTCTGCTGTCTCTGGTGCTCCTCCTGGTTTTCCGTGCGGCGCAAATCAGTCCGAGCGAATATCCCGGCACCGCCGTCGGCTTCGTGGCTATCGCGGTGATCGCAGCCGCAGGCATGCATGCGCTCGCCGCGTCCACCAGCACCCTCAGCCTCAGATACGATGGTGTCTGGTCTCCACAAACGATGCGGGACGGCGCCGAGTACGTCCGGACGCACTCGGTTGAAGGCGATGTAGTGCTCTCGGGTGCCGTAATGTGGGAAATGCAGGCAGGACGGCGTCCGTTCGACCGGATCTCGCATCCGCTGGCGTTCATGGACGGGATGCGCGCCCAAAGGGCGCGTGAACTGCAGCAGACGTTCGACGAGCGGCCGCCGAGGTTCGTGATCCTGGACGGCTATCTGGAGCGGACCTACTTCCGCAATATGCCGGAGCTCGAGAAGAAGGTCGCGCGGGACTACGACCTGCGGACCACGCTCACCGACTCGCGACGGCCGGTGCGGATTTACGAGCGGCGTAGCGCGGGGCATTGAGCACCAGCTCGCCGTACAGGTCCGCCAGGCGCCGGTTCAGCACCCCCGAATCGTAGCGCAGTTCGACATCATGCCGCGCCGCGAACGCCAGCTTCCGGCGAAGCTCGGCATCGCCGAGGAGTAGCCTGAGAGCCGCGGCGAGTCCGACGCTGTCACGCTCCCCGACGAGCAGGCCAGTGCGCTCATGCTCGATCATTTCGGGGATACCGCTGTGACGGGTGCTGAGAATCGGGAGCCCCAGGGCGGCGGCCTCCGTCAGCACGGTGGGCGTGCCTTCGCGGTCCCCGTCCGACGCGGTGACGCTCGGAAGCAGGAAGACGTCCGCATCCCGCATGAACTGCCGAATGGCCAGGCCGTCGGCGGCGCCGTGGAAGACGACCCGGTGCGCCAGGCCGAGGTCCCGGGCCAGCCGCTCGAGCGATCCGCGCAATTCGCCATCACCGACTACATCGTACGTGAGGCCGGGAAACGCAACCGCGAGGCTCGCGATGGCTCGCAACGCATATTCGATCCCCTTCTTCTCGACGAGGCGAGCGACGGTGAGTATCCGTGCCGAGCCAGGCGCGAGTCGTTGGACGGGTGGCTGAAAGCGCCACTCCGAGGTATCCACGCTGACCGGGACTTTGCGAAGCAGTTCCGGCGGACAGCCGAGCTCGAGAAGCCGGTCTCCCATCTCATCGCTGAGAATGATCACGCGAGCGGCGCTCGCGAAGAGCGGCGCGTAGACACCAGGCGGATTGCGCAGCGGGAATCGTGAGCAATCATGCCCATAAAAACTCACGACCAGCGGCGCGTTCCAGAGCTCTGCCGCGAAGCGGTACCGGAGGCCGATGGGACCGAAGTGACAGTGGACGATATCGTAGGGACCCTGCGCGAACGCGATTCCGAGGCGGGGCAGGAGCTCACGCCGACCCCCGTACGCCTTGCTGGCGTCCCGTCCCAGGAAATGGAGTGCGGCCGGCGCACGCATGGCGAGCCGAGCAGCGAGAATCGCCACGCCCGGAAGGGAGGCCTTGCCGCGGCCGTTGATGTAACGCACGCTGACGTCTGCTGGCGCGAGAGACAATGGGGGGGCGTTTTCAGCGAAGATGTCGACCTGATGCCCGAGCGCCCGCAGTCCGGTAACCTGTCTCGCGATGAACGTTTCGGAGACCGACGGAAATGTGGGGACAATGAACGCGATCTTCATGGCGAGGGATCGTCGCCGTCGGACGGGCGGATCGACCAGCGCGGAGCCCAGTATACCGCGCCCCATGAGCGAACCGGCGGCAGCTTGTTGCCCCATCCGAACACATCATGTTCGATCACCTGGACCACGAAGGCATTGCTGAACCGCGCGACATCCCGAACGCCGTCTCCGACATACACCCGCGCGACGTAGGTCCCCGCATTGAGCGGAACGGCGCCGAGATCACATTCCACCCGCCAGCGACTGGCGGGTCCCGGCGAGCTCGCCACATTCTGCACTTTGCTGCTCATGCTGATGATCGGTTCATTCGACGGCGTGCAGAGCGTAATTCCCGTCGATGCCTGGGCCAGCGGAACCGGCGAGGCGACCTCGAATTCGAAACGGAGAGGATCACCGCAGCGGAGCAGGGTTTCGCCGCCGCCATCGGTGCGATGCAGTTCGTAGCCTTCACCGAGGTCATGGTCACCGGGAATTACTGGACGGCGCTCACGAAGCGTCTGTTCGTAACGCTCGATGTAGGCGTCCACCACTTCATCCGCGGGACCATCCATCACAAGCGTGCCGCCCTCGAGCAGCACGCAACGCTGGCAAAGTGACTTGACCGCGCCCATGTTGTGGCTGACGAAGAGGACGGTCCGCCCGCTGCCCGCGACGCTCTGCATCTTGCCGAGACACTTGCGCTGGAAACCGATGTCCCCCACCGCGAGGACTTCGTCGATGATCAGTACCTCCGGCTGCAGATGCGCCGCGACCGCGAACGCCAGGCGCACCTTCATGCCGCTCGAGTAGCGCTTGACGGGGGTGTCGATGAACTGCCCGATGCTCGCGAAGTCGATGATCTCATCGAACGTCCGGTCGATGTACGCCTTGTCCATGCCGAGGATGGCGCCGTTCAGGTAGACGTTGTCGCGACCGGAAAGCTCGGGGTGAAAACCGGTGCCGACCTCCAGGAGGGAGCCGACCGACCCGCGCATGATGGCGCGACCCGCCGAAGGCTCCGTGATCCGCGACAGGATCTTGAGCAGCGTGCTCTTCCCCGCCCCGTTCCGGCCGACGACGCCGAGGACCTCTCCCTGATTGACCTGAAACGAAACATTCTTGAGCGCCCAGACCATGTCGCGCTCATCTGCCCCGGCGCTGTGCCGGAGCGAACGAAGATTCCGGAGCGGAGACTTCACCGCATGGGCGATCGCTTCCCCGATCCGCTCGTGACGCTGCACCGCCGCGCCGATGCGGTAGCGCTTGCCCAGATCCTCGACGGAAATGACGGGCTGATTCATGGGAGCACGGCGGGTTCAGGCGACATCGGCGAAGACCCGTTCGGTGCGGCGAAAATAGAGAATGCCGGAGACAAGGATGCATGAGGCGACGACCGACGAGACCAGCCAGGTCAGCGGCAATGGACCTTCGACACCGAGGAGTGCGGCACGCAGGCCGCCGATGGCGCTCACCAGCGGATTGATGCCGTAGAGCGGCTGGCGCGCCGCCGGGATAAGCGAGACCGGATAGACCACCGGCGAGGCGTAGAGCCAGAGCTGCACCAGAAATGGCGTCACGTGCTTCACATCCCGAAACTGGATGTTGAGCGCCGAGAGCCAGCAGCCGGTCCCGATCAGCGTCACCAAAAGCAGGAGAAATGAGGGCAGCAACAGCACGATCTGCGGGCCCGGCATGATCCGATAGCCGATCATCACGGCAGTCAGCAGCAACGAAGCGATGCAGAAATCCAGCAGGCCGGCAATGATTGGCGCCAGTGGCAATGCCAGCCGGGGAAAGTAGACCTTGGTGACGAGCTCCGGGTTTCCCACCAGGCTGTTCCCCGCGCCCACGAGCGCGGACGAGAAGTAGGTCCAGGGTACCAATGCGGCGAGCACAAACACTGGATACGGAATTCCCTGCGAAGGCATCCTGGCGAGCCGGCCGAAGATGACCGTGAAAATCGTCATCGCGAGAACCGGCTGCAGAATCGCCCACCCGGCGCCGAGGATGCTCTGGGCATAACGAATCTTGATTTCGCGCCACGCGAGAAAGCGCACGAGCGTGCGCGCCTTCCACAATTCACCGAAGCCGAACGTGGGCCACCGCCCCGATGGCTGGAGGATCAACTCCTCCCGCCCCGTCTCCCGGACTGGGTCCGTACCGGGGACCTCATCCGTCAGCGGTGGCTCCAGGCGGGCTGGAGCGGAAGGGCGGGTCTCGAGTGCCGTCATGCGGGCGTCAACCTTCGCTCGGCTGCTGGTGGCGAAACTGAAAGAACATTCCCAGCGCGACAGAAAAGTTCATGGCTTCATCGAAGGTGCGCGGGGCCCGGGGAAAAAGCAGCCGAACTCCGGCGCGCGCCGCTCGGGCAGCCAGGTCGCGATAGAGCCACCGGGGGACGCGGGCGATTCGTGGATCGGCATTCGGCGCACGTTCATACGCCAGCTTTCTTCCATAGCGAAAACCTCGGCTGAGCAGCCAGCGCGGCGAGAGCTGCTCGCGGCGAATCTGGTGCCGCACCGCGCTGCCGGGAAGAAACACGGCCTCATGTCCTTCACGCGCGAGCCGGCGGGTGAATTCCGATTCACTCCCCATGATGTACAGTCCCCCGCTCGGCCCGACCGCGGTGTTGAAACGCATGCCGCGCGCAAAGACTTCCGCCCGCACTGCCATGTTGGGTCCGAACGGGTTGAAGCTCGAAGCTGGACCCTCGACCAGCGCCGGGTCGAGTACCGCGAAGCAGACGCCGAGGTAGTGGCTGCCGGCGAGGTATCGCGGACAAGGCGCCGGCCAGCCCGGGAGCACCCGACCTCCGAACAATAGGTGGTTGGGCCACCGTTCAGCGCCTGCCCAGGTTTCGGACAGCCAGTCCGGCGCGGCTTCCACATCATCATCGGTAAACAGAACCAGGCGCCCGGTCACGACTTCAATCGCCCGGTTCAGGGCGGCATTCTTGCCTCGGGCCGTCTCGAGGACGTAACGCACCTGCAGGCGGTCCTCATACCCTTCGCAGACGGCGCGGGTCTCGGGATCATCCGCATTATCCGCCACGACGACCTCGAAGCGGCCGACGGGCATCGTTGATCGGGCGATAGAAGCGAGGGTGGCTTCCAGCGCGGACGCACGCCGACAGGTGGCAATGACGACGGTCAGGTCCAAGCAACCCGCCAGTGACAAAAATGGTAGCGGCCCGAGGCCGGTGAATGGCTCAATCTGGTTGAAATTGGTACTCCCAAGGCGATCAATTGTGCCGGTATGTGACGGGGAAAAGGCCGCGCAATCGGACCCCCGCTTTCCGGTCGGGGTATTGGCAGAATCCTCTCACCGGCCCGCGCGGCCGTCGCGCCGATGGAACCAGGTCACTTCGAATCTTCAGGAGTTCCGGAACCATGTTGACACTGGGGCTTGGCACCGAAGGAGACAGCGGGGCCGCAGTCCTTCACGATGGTCGCTTTATCTCGGCGATCAACGAGGAGCGCCTGAGCCGGATGAAGCTGGTCGAAGGATTTCCTCGCGGATCAATTCGAGAGACCCTCCGGATCGCCGGGGCGACCGCAGCCGACCTCGATGCCGTGCTCGTCGGCTCGACGCGGGATCTTTTCATCGACGAGCTTCGCCCGTTCGACGGCTGGTTCCAGCACTGGGACCATTCGGGTGGCGTGGGCGGCACGATCAAGAAGGCGGCAGCGAAATTTTCCCGGCACCGGGAACGGTTTCCGATACTTGAGGCGGGATACTACGCACTGCTCACGCCAACATTCCTGCATCGCCGCCGGGCGCTTCGACGCCTCCTGCGTCAGGAAATCGGGATCCGCTGTCCGATCGTGTTCGTGGATCATCATCTCGCGCATGTCGCGTCGGCGTATTACACGAGCGGATACGATGACGCGCTCATTGTTTCACTGGATGGCGGCGGTGACGGCAAGAGCGGGCTGATTTACGAGAGTCGAGGGGGTGCGCTCCAGCCGTTGCACTCGATCTCGGCGTACAATTCCCTCGGCAACTACTACGCCTATGCGACCCACCTGTGCGGCTTCAAGGCGATGAAGCACGAGGGGAAGATTACCGGGCTCGCGGCGCATGGCGAACCGCGTTATCTGGACATCTTGCGTTCGCTGGTTGATGAGAAGGACGGGACGATCGTCAATCGTGGTGGTCTCGTTTTCCGTGCCGCGATCGAAGATCTCGAGCGCCGACTCCCTCCGGACTGGCGGCGCGAGGATCTCGCGGCGAGCATCCAGCGCCACTTCGAGGAGGTCGTAGGCCGGGTGGTCGGATTCTGGGCGCGGAAGACCGGGCATCGAGACGTGGCCGTGGCCGGAGGCGTGTTTGCGAATGTGCGGGTGAACCAGGCTGTGCACGAGCTTCCCGAAGTAGATCGGCTGTTCGTACATCCCGCGATGGCGGATGGCGGGCTGCCCGGCGGCGCGGCGCTCGCCGCCTGTCTTCCAGGAATTCTCGATCGGCCGATGCCGGCCCCCCGCGAACCGCTCCGCGATGTATACCTCGGGCCCGATCTCGGTGAAGCGGAAATCGACGCAGCCCTGCAGGCGCACGGTGTCTCCCCGGTCGAAGACATGGGTGACCAGGATTTGGCGGTTGCGGAGCTCCTAGCGGAGGGCTACGTAGTGGCTCGAGCGCAGGGGCGGATGGAGTATGGTCCACGTGCACTCGGCAATCGCTCGATTCTGTACCAGCCGGCGGACCGCGCCGTCAACGACTGGCTCAACCAGAACCTTCGACGGACCGAGTTCATGCCTTTTGCCCCGTCGGTGCTGGCAGAAGAGTGCGGGCGGTGCTTCGAGAACACCGAGGGCGCAGAGTTCGCAGCCGAGTTCATGACCGTTACCTTCGACTGCACGCCGTTCACGCGTGCCTCGATGGAAGGCGTAGTACACCTGGACGGCACCGCGCGGCCGCAGCTTGTGCGGTCCGACCGTAATCCCGGCTTTCACCGTATCATCACGGCGTTTGCGCAGCGAACCGGCTTGCCGGCCGTCATCAATACCAGCTTCAACATGCACGAGGAGCCCATCGTATCGAACGCGGACGATTGCGTGCGGGCCTTTCTCGACGGCAACCTGGATTTTTTGGCCATCGGCGATCGTCTCGTCCGTCATCCGCAAGGCGCGAGACACGAACTCAAGCCGGTTCGCGGTGAGCAGCATGCCTCGGTCGGCCGGACTTCGGAACCGACGGAGTGACCTCGGCAATTTCGAACCTTCGCCCTCCCACGCCACCGGACAGTCGCCCGCGGGTCCTGTATCTCTCGGTTCACGATCCGCACGTGCCGTTGAGTGGCGCCGGGGCACGCGTCTTTCAGTTTATCGATTTTTTTTCCCAGCGCTACCAACTGGATCTGGTCTATCTCGACGGATCCGGTCAGCCCCCCATCCCCGCCCTGTCGCAACGATATGCGGACCGACTTCCCCAGGTCGGTCGCAAGGTGTGCGTCGATTTCAGCCGGCGGGATTATTTCCTCTTCAGCTGGAAATTGTATCGCGCCGCGCGCGAGATGCTGGAGAGTCGGCACTACGACCTGATCATCTGCGACTACGGCCTCTCCGCAGTCTACGGCCTGCTCCTCACACGTCGATTCGGTGTCCCCTTCATCTACTGCTCGCACAACGTTGAGCATCTGAGTTATCTGGACAAAGCCAAACGAGATCCGCGGAGATTGCCGCTCGCACTCTACGTGTACCTGGTGGAGCGGATGGCCGTGCGGCGGGCGGACCTCGTGGTCCCCATCACACAAGCCGACGCCGATTTCTTTCAGCGGTGGGGACCTCGCCGAGCCATGGTCGTCGTGCCGCAAGGCTTCGACAAGCAGGTATTCAATACCGACTACACGCGCGCGCGAAACGAACCACGGGTAGTGCTCTTCTGCGGCAATTTCCAGATCCCCGCCAACCGCGAAGTCGTCGAAACAGTCGTGCGCCACATACTGGAACCGGTAGTGCGCGCCCGGCCGAACACCGTGTTCCGCTTCGTCGGGGCCCATCCACCACTGGAGCTGGCCGGTCCGCATGTCGAGTTCACCGGTTTCTCCGAGACCTATCCGCTGCCGCTCCAGATGGCTGATGTGGTCATTTCACCGATCCGGCAGGGACGGGGGTTTCCGACGAAAATTCTGGAAGCGCTGGCGTGCGGAAAACCCACGATTTCGACGCCGGTAGGAGCGCGCGCGATCGAGCCGGACTACGCGGCCCTCGAGGTCTGTGAAATTGCCGATTTCCCCGGACGGATCATCGCCGCTCTGGATCGGGACGAGCCGGTGATCATCGAGGACTTTCCGCTGCTGCGCGAGCGCTACGCCTGGAAGACGAACCTGGCTCGGTTGGCGGAAGCGATCGACGATATCATCGACCGGGCGCGACCGCATGCAAATTTTCCGACAGCGTCGGATCTGGGCGTCCCAGCCTGACGGATTGATCTCCAGGGAGAATTTCCGCGAACATCGCGAGATAGCGAGCGAGAATCGCATCCGCAGCAAAGGCGCGCGAGCCCTCCGCCGCCGCGGCCCCCAGGCGCCTGCGGTGCGCCGGGTGCTCGAGCAGCTCCAGCAGCGCGGTACTGAGTCCGGCCGTGTCTCCCGGTGAAATCGTCAGCGCATTCACGCCCGCCCGGATGACATCGGACAAGCCCTCGACAGGCGTCGTCACCACGGCGAGCCCGCACGACATGGCGCGCGCGACACCGTCCGCGAACGAGCTGTTCGGTTCGAGCAGCGGCAGGACGTACACATCGGCGGCCCGCATGTAGTCCGCCACTCGCGTCTGGTCTGTCTGCAGCAATACCCGGCCCGCCGGCCCGGCCG